>JASHVB010000458.1 GCA_030039695.1 Acetobacteraceae bacterium | reverse complement strand
CATTGCGCGGCCCGGCCGCCTCATAAGAAGGCAATGGCTATCGTCATCCCGGCGAACGTCGCCACCGATGCGCCCGGGCGACCGACCTTCGCCGGGACGACGATATTCCGCGCGTCCTAACCAGCCGCGGGATGGCCACTACTTCCAGCGGCCAAGTCGCAACGACACGCAATCGACGCCGCCAACGCACCATGCAGCCGCCGTATTCCTGGTACGGCCGGATCTCAGTTCACGTTCAAACCACCCAAACGTGTAGGACCAGACAATGCGAACCGGAGCTTGTGCGCTGCTCGCCGCGATTGCCGCAATCGGACCCGTTGTCGCGCCCGCAGCGCGCGCGGATGGACGTCGAGACTGACACGACCATGTGTCACTATGATCACGGCGGCGGCAACGTCGCAGCCGGGGCACTGATCGGCCTTGGCGTTGGTGCCTTGCTCGGCGGCGCCGTCGTTGCGTCTCAGCAGCCTTATGATGCACCACCGCCCGTCGGGTACCCTCCGCCGCCCGCGTACTATCCCCCGGCCTACGCCCCACCTGGGTACTAAGCTGATCCAATCCAACGCTCGGGGGCTGGTTCCATGCCGACGCAGTGTGCGCTACACCGCGCCCTGTCGCGTGGCATGGAGGACAGAGCATGTACCCGAACGTCTCGTTGTTCATTGACGGCAAGTGGACTCCAGCGGCCGCAGGCCGAACGCTGACAGTTGTCAATCCAGCAACCGGCGATGCCGTCGGGACCGTGGCGCACGCAGAACACGCTGACCTTGATCGCGCTCTGGCAGCTGCGGAAAAAGGGTTCCACGTCTGGCGCAAGGTCTCGGCTTACGACCGTGCGAAATTGATGCGCAAAGCGGCCGACCTGCTGCGCTCGCGCGCAGCCGACATCGCCCGCATCATGACGATGGAGCAAGGCAAACCAATCGGCGAATCCAAAGGCGAGACCCTGGCTGGGGCCGACGTCATCGACTGGTTCGCCGAGGAGGCGCGCCGTGCCTACGGTCGCGTCGTGCCGGCGCGAGCCGAAGGCGTCTATCAATTGGTGATCAAGGAACCTGTCGGCCCGGTCGCCGCTTTCACGCCATGGAACTTCCCTATCAACCAGGTCGTGCGGAAACTGTCGGCAGCGTTGGCGGCGGGATGCTCCATCATCGTCAAGGCTCCGGAAGAGACACCCGCGTCACCGGCCGAACTTATCCGCTGCTTCGAGGATGCGGGCGTGCCCGGTGGGGTCGTAAACCTGGTGTACGGTGTACCGGCGGAAATCTCCGAGTACCTCATTCCGCATCCCGTCATCCGTAAGATGTCGTTTACCGGCTCAACGGCGGTGGGCAAGCACCTCGCGGCCCTCGCCGGCACGCACATGAAGCGCATGACGATGGAGCTCGGCGGGCATGCCCCGGCGATCGTGTTTGACGACGCCGACGTCGATACGGCCAGCCGTATCCTGGCCGCCAGCAAGTTCCGCAATGCGGGTCAGGTCTGCATCTCGCCGACACGCTTTTTGGTGCAAGAAAAGGTGTACCACAACTTCGTTGAACAATTCGTCGGCTATTCTAAGAAGGTAAAGGTGGGCGACGGGCTTGAGGCAGGCACTACGATGGGGCCGCTCGCCAACGCGCGGCGTGTCGCGGCGATGGAGAGCTTCATTGCGGACGCCGCGCAGCACGGCGCGAAGCTGCGTACCGGCGGCAGCCGCATCGGCAACAAGGGGAACTTCTTCGAACCGACCGTGCTGACCGACGTCCCAAAGGACGCGCGGGTTATGAACGAGGAACCGTTCGGTCCGCTCGCTGTCATCGCGCCGTTTGCCAGCTTTGACGAGGTGGTCACGGAGGCGAACCGACTGCCTTTCGGCCTGGCGTCCTATGCCTTCACTCGTTCGGCTAAGACCGCAAACGCGATCGCTGCAGCTGTCGAGGCCGGCATGATGTCGATCAACCACCACGGCTTGGCACTACCTGAGGTGCCCTTCGGCGGGGTGAAGGATTCTGGCTTCGGATCTGAAGGTGGACTGGAGGCGATCGAGTCGTACCTCAACACCAAGTTCGTGTCGCAAGCCGGCCTGTAGTTTGGCACGGACCGACTGACTTCCATACGTGGGCTTCCTGGTTCTGTCAGCATGGAGCTGACGACCTCGATTGAGCGATTTCGTGATCAGACAGCCGGCCTCTCGCAGCTTGAGATGGTGCGCCGGCCAAGCGAGACCGCCTGCCGGAAATGCGGCGTGATCGGCCACTCGGTGAAGCTCCCGCGCGAGGGCTATTGGCAGTGCCGCGACTGTCGCGTGGCTGACGCCGGCATGAGCCGGCTGATCAGTCCGTCCTATTTCGCCGCCTCGACTGGTGGCGCGCCGCTCGAGGTGGTTCGGCAATACCTGGACCAACAGCGGACGTCGAAGGCGCCTTGAGGCGACCTTTGCTCGCCCCGCTATCCCTCCCCGCCCTGAACGCCAGGGTTTCTCGCGGAAGTTCGATGAAAGGCAATAACGCCGGTTTGGCGTCGCACCACAGCCCGTCCGCCCTGTCGGCACGGCTGGCTATGACGCCATCGGTGCTGCTGTGGGACACAGAGGTCGTCCGTCGCAATCGATCAAGTTTAGCTTGAGCATGCCAGAGCGGGTCACCGCAGGTGTTGAAAGCGGCAAGCCGCATGGGGCGTGGAGCGCCGGTCAGTATCGGGCCTGTTGCGAAACATCTTGCACGACGCGGCGGAATCGGCTGTGGTCCCGAATCAGCGGACAGTGACAGTGTGGCCGGTACGGCGCCACGGCAGCGGCCGCGAAGCAGGCAAGCAGGTGACACGAAGGGCTGGCGGAAATATCGCCGTGCGGATAACAATCGAGCAATGACGCGGTGATTCGTCAGACGCTGTGGCCGGTCTTATGGCGACGCCGGCGCCACGGTGATTTGGGCGCCACGTCACGTACGCCGCAAAACCAACAAGGAGATAACATGTCAAAAGCCTTCCTCGCCCAGGTGATCCAGGAGTCGGCGGAACTGACCGGCGCCGCCGCCACCCGCACCGCGGGTGCGCTGATGGATGCCATCGTGAAAGAGTTGAAGAAGTCGGGCAAGTTCACGTTGCCTAGCTTCGGCACGTTCACCGTGCGCAAAACCAAGGCGCGCAAGGGACTGAACCCGCGCACCGGCGAGGCCATCAAGGTCAAAGCCGGCAAAACCGTCCGGTTCAAGGCCTCGCCAACGCTGAAAAAGGCAGTCTGAGTCACCTGCGGCAAACGGCGGGCCACGGCGTACGCGCGCCGCTGGCCCTTTTCTTGTGCACCGACGCTTCGCATTGCCGCCTGGCCTGGGGGTTTTCGTCGTTTGTCTCGGCACGCTCGTGGTGCCATTCGACTCGGCGGTAAACGTCGCCTTCCCATCCATCATCCAGGCATTCGGCATACCCATCCCGGCGATCCAGTGGGTGGTGATTTCGTACACTCTCACTTACGCCGCGTTGATGCTCGTGTTCGGCCGGGTCGGGGACATGCTCGGGCATCGGCGGGTGTTTCTGTGCGGTGGCGCGCTTGGCACGCTTGCATTTGTCCTATGCGCCGCCGCGCCGTCGTTGGCGTGGCTGCTGGGCGCACGAGTTCTACAGGGGATCGCCGCCGCACTCGCCCTCTCGTGCGGGCCAGCGATCGCCACCAGCCTCTATCCCGAAGCTGAGCGCACCCGCATCCTGGGTGTCTACACGATGGTCTTTGGGCTTGGATCCGCCGCTGGATCATTGATCGCCGGCCTGCTGGTGCAGCGTTGCGGCTGGCAGGCCGTGTTCTGGTTCCGCATGCCCTTGTCGCTCGCGGCGTTCGCCCTCGGATGGGGATTGCCCGCGGATGTGCCCAGCAGCTCACACGAACGCTTCGACCTGCTCGGCGCAGCGCTACTGGTTCTGGCGATCGGCGCAATGCTGCTCGGACTGAACCGGCTGCAGCCGGGTGGCAGAGCGGCGCCATGGCTGGCGGTGTTCCTTGCAGCAGCGGGCGGCTTTGTGTGGCGCGAAATGCGCACGGAGCACCCGATCATCGACCTGCGGTTGTTCCGGGATCTGGACTTCTGCGTGCTGAATGCCGGCAACATCGCTATCGCCCTCGTGGCATTCTCCATTCCGTTGCTGATGCCGTTCTATTTTAACCGCGCCGCCCATCTACCGTCACCCGCGGTGGGCGTGATGCTTGCCACGGCTACCCTGGGCACTGCGGCCGCGGCCCTCGTAGCTGGCCGCATTGCGAGGCGGGTGTCACCACGCCGCCTGGCGGTTCTGGGTGCGGCAGCGACGATGGCGGGCCAAGTGCTGATCTGCCTGACCGGTGTCGCGTCGGGACTCGTCCCGCTTGGGGTCGCGATGTTTCTGCAAGGCAGTGGCGTGGGATTCTTCCAGGTTGGTTATTTCGATATCGCCACAGCAACGATCCCACAGGCGCGGCGCGGTGTCGCCGGCAGTCTGGTGATGATGACCCGTACCGTCGGCGTCGTGACCGGCGCAACGGTCCTGATGTTGGTGTTTCGGTCGACGCGTGCACAAGCCATGGCCGCTGGTGCCGATGACGCTGCCGCGTTCCTGACTGGATTTCAGACCGCTTTTTGGGCGTCTGCCGGACTGGCTGGGCTGGTGCTGTTGATCCTGTTGCTACGCGGGCGGAAATGGCTGCGCGCGTAGCAATAGCAAATTTCTCGCCCGACTTGTGCGGCACGAACAACGCAGAATGTCGTGGTGAGGAGCGCAGCGGCCAGACACGCAACGATTCCGGTCAGGCCTAAACCGCTCTCAGTCAATCCAGCGTCTCCCGATAGCACGCCACCGCCAGAACCCCGACCGTCACAGCGAATGCCAGCATCGGCCAAAGATCCGGCATGATCTCCGTAAACCCGTTGCCTTTCAGCAGCACGCCGCGGCAGATGCGCAGCACGTGCGTAATCGGCAGCAGCTCGCCAATCGCCTGCGCCCATCCCGGCATCCCTTTGAACGGGAACATGAACCCCGACAACATGATCGACGGCAGCAACGTGAACTGCGCCATCTGCATGGCTTGCTGTTCAGTCCTCGCCACGGTGGAGAACGTGATGCCGAGCGCCAGGTTACCGGCAATGAATACACCCAACGCGAGCAGCAACAGTGGGATCGAACCGCGCACAGGCACGTCGAATCCTACCGCCGCCACCACAAGGATCAGGGTCACCTGTACGTAGCCCAATCCGATATATGGTACGATCTTGCCCAGCATGACCTCCGCTGGACGCAGCGGCATCGACAGCAGATTCTCCATCGTGCCCAACTGGCGTTCCTTCGTGATCGACAGCGTGGTGATCACCAGGGTGGAGAAGGTCAGGATCGTGCCGATCAGTCCCGGAACGATGTTGATTGCGGTAATTTGCTCCGGGTTGTACCGCGTGTGCACCACCACCTGAAACGGCGGCTGTGCCTGCACTGCGCGGAGCGACGGCGGCAGGTCGCGCGCCAGCACATTGGCATTCAGCGCAGCGACCGCGGCGGTGGCGTTCCCGACCGCCACCGGATCCGTGGCATCCTCATCCAACAGCACCGAGGGGTGCTCCCCGCGATCGACGGCGCGGGCGAAGCCAGGCGGAATCTCCAGCACGAACAACACGTCACCCTCGGCCAGCGCACGGTCGGCTTGGCGCTCGGTGGTGAACTCGCGCACGTCGAAATAACCGGTATTCTGCAGCGCGGTCACCAGCGTGCGCTCATAAACGGAATGGTCGGCAGACAGCAGTCCGGTCGGCAGGTGGTGCGGATTGGCGTTAATGGCCGTGCCGAACAGAAAGAGCTGCAACAGGGGCAGCATGACCGTCATGCCGATGGTCATGCGGTCGCGCCGCATCTGAAGCCATTCCTTGCGGAGCATGGCGACGAAGCGCGCGAAGGAGAAACCGGTCATGGCGTCTCCTGCTGGTTCAGCATGTGGATGAACACGTCATCCAGCCGCGGCGGCACTTCCTCCCATTGAAGCGCAGGATCGAGCGCCGAGCGCAGTGCCCCGCGGTCCTTGCCTGTCACGCGAAGCGCGGTACCAAACACCGCGGCAGTTTCCACGCCGGGCTGGCCACGCAGCCGGCGTGCGGCGGTCTCGATGCCGGGACCAGTCGCCTCAAACACCACCAGTCCGGCAGCCGCAACGACGTCGGTGACCGCACCCTGCACCACCAGCTTGCCGGCCGAGAGATACACGACGCGCTGGCATCGCTCGGCCTCGTCCATGTAGTGGGTCGAGACCAGCACGGTCATGCCGTCCGCCGCCATGTCGTGGATCATGTCCCAGAACTCGCGGCGCGCCTTGGCGTCGACCCCCGCTGTCGGTTCATCGAGCAAAAGTAGCTTCGGCCGATGCAGCACGCAGGCCGCCAGTGCGAGCCGCTGCTTCCATCCGCCCGACAGCTCCTGCGCAAGCTGCGCCGCGCGCGGCGTGAGATCGGTACGCTGCATGACCTCGTCGATCGCGTCGTTGCGCTGAGGGACTTCATAAAGGCGGGCGACGAATTCCAGATTCTCGCGTACCGTCAGATCGCCATAGAAGCTGAAGCGCTGCGTCATGTAGCCAACCTCGCGGCGTATGCGCATCGGCTCGCGCAGCAGGTCGTAGCCGAGACAGGTGCCCCCGCCACCGTCGGGCCGCAGCAGGCCGCACAGCATACGGATCGTCGTGGTCTTGCCGCTGCCGTTGCCGCCGAGAAAGCCGCAGACCTCGCCCTGCGCCACCTGCATCGAGAGTCCGTCCACCACGGAGGCGGCGCCGAAGCGCTTGACCAGCCCGTGCACGTCGACGACCAGCGCTGTCATGGGATCGGCCGGACAGTGACCGGTTGGCCAGGCGACAGGACCGTGGCCTCGGACCGCATTGGACGGGCCTCGATCAGCCATACGAGCTTGCTGCGTGTGTCCTCGCTGAAGATAACGGGCGGTGTGTATTCTGGCTGCGGTGCAATGAACGATACGTGCGCGACCAGGTCCTTCGCGCATGAATCACAGCCGATGGTCACCTTCTGGCCGATACGGATGCGGGCCAGATCAGCCTCCGGCACGAAGAACCGAACAAAGATGTTTTCCGGTGGCAACAGCGACACCACCGGCGTGCCGGCATCAAGCATCTCTCCCGGCTCGGCCATGGTATCGGCGATCCGTCCGCCGGCCGGGGCCACCACGTGTCGCTGATCGAGCCGCCACTGCGCCGCCGTCAGGGCAGCCTGCTGCTCACTAACGGCTGCCTGCTGCGCGGCGATTTCGTATTCGCGTCCGCTTGGCGAGCGGTCTTGTTCCAGCTTGGCCTCTGCACCTCTGACCTTCGCCGTGGCGGACGCGAGGTCCTGTTGCCCCTGCTCCACCGTCTGCTGCGGCGTGGCGCCGGCACGCATCAGCCTCGTGTTGCGCGCGAGGTCCTCCGCGACACGGTCCCGCGCGGCACGCAGATCGGCCAGGTTGGCTTCCGCCTGGGCGATTTCGGTTTCGCGGCTCGCATTCTGTAGATTGACTAGTGTTGCTTTGGCCTGCGCCAGCGAGGCCGCAGCCTGGTCGCGCGCCGCCGTGTCGTTGATGTCGTCCTGATCGAACAGCTTGGCGCCCCGGGCGATCGTGTCGCCGCGTCGGACGTACAATGTGGTCAACAGGCCCGACTGCGTCGGACCAATCGTGACGTAGTCGGCATCGACGTAACCCTGCCAGCCGGGTGGTTCACCGGGCTGTTGCAGCCACCATGCAGCACCAGCCGATCCCGCCAGGCCAATGACTGCGATCAGTAAGAAAAGCACGCGGTTCATGACGGCGTCTCTGCCGCCAGGCCGCGCAACAGAACGTCCAAATGCGTGGCAACGACCGCGCGGGGATTGAACTGGATGTCGGTGTGGCGGCCAAGCGAGTGTTTCCAAAGCGCCAGCAACAGAAATGGCGCGGAGAACAGGGGCAGCGCCCCGTCGAGATCGACGGGGCGGAACTCGCCTCGGTCAATGCCACGGGTCAGGACGCCGCGAATCAGCGCCATGCCCTTGTGGGCAACCTCGTCGGCATAGAATTGGGCGAGCGCCGGAAAATTGCCGGCTTCAGCGACAATGAGCTTGGGAATGGCCGTCAGATCGCTGTCCAGCGCCTCCAGGAAGCGTTCGGCCAATAGACGCAGCGTCTCGGCGGCCGACCGCTCAGGATCGGCGGCGAGCGCCACCGCGGCCTCCAGGTTGGGCAGCACCGCCTGGCGGACGACCGCGCGGAACAGATCCTCCTTGGTTGAGAAGTACAGATAGATCGTGCCCTTGCCGACGCCGGCGGCGCTGGCGACGTCCTCGAGCTTGGTGGCGGCAAAGCCGCGCTCGGCGAACAAACGCAGAGCCGCCTCAACGATCTCGCCGGGGCGAGCCTCTTTGCGGCGCACACGGCGCGGCCTTGGGGGTACGGCAGGAGGCATGACATTACTTACCGACTGGTCAGTAATTAATGTTGCACAGCACGTGGCTGGTGAAAGAAGACCTCACGAATTCGTGATAAGCGGCCCCAAGACGTCTGGCTCAGTCTAGCGATGCCGGCCGTCTGCAAGCCCTGGGCCGGTGGGGAGAAATCAACGTCCTGGGAGAAGACAGCATGATTAACCGCCGCGCCGTTCTCACGACCGGCCTTGCCGCCGCCACCACCGGCGCGCTAGCCCGCCCCTATGTGGCCCGCGCCGCCGCCAACGAAATTAAGATCGGCAACACAATGCCGTACAGCGGCCCGGCTTCGTCGTACAGCGTGATCGGCCGCACCGAGTCGGCCTTCTTCAAGATGAGCAACGACCAAGGTGGCGTGGACGGCCACAAGATCGATTTCATTTCGCTGGATGACGGCTATAGCCCGCCGAAAACGGTCGAGGACGTTCGCCAGTTGGTCGAAGAAGACCACGTCGACTTTTGCTTCCAGACTCTCGGCACACCGCCCAACTCTGCGATCGCGCCCTATCTGAACCGGAAGAAGATACCGCAGCTCTTCGTTGGCTCCGGTGCCAGTAAGTGGAGCGATTACAAGAAGTATCCATGGACGATGGGATGGCAGCCTAACTACCGCACGGAAGCGCAAATCTATACGAAATACATGCTGCAAACTGTGAAGGACCCGAAGCTCGGCATCCTTTACCAGAACGACGATTTCGGGAAGGACTACCCGACCGGCGTGCGCGACATCCTGGGCGAGCAGTGGGACAAGATCGTCGTCAAGAACGCCAGCTATGAAACCACCGACGCGACGATTGACTCGCAGATTGCTGAAATTCAGAGCGCCGGGGCCAATGTGCTGCTGGTTGCTGGCATTCCCAAGTTCGCAGCACAGTCAATCGCCAAGGTATATGACCTCAACTGGAAGCCGACGTTCTTCATGACCAACGTGTCGATATCGGTCGGCACGGTCATGCGTCCAGCCGGGCCGGAAAAGGCCATTGGCATGATCAGCACGCAGTACCTGAAGGACCCCACCGATCCGGCTTGGAAGGACGACGAGGGGATGAAGGTCTGGCGCGCCTTCATGGCCAAATACAACCCGAGCGGCGACACCACCGACGCGGCCACCGCGTTCGCCTATGGCATCAGCCTGACCATGATGCAGGTGCTGAAGCAGTGCGAAGGCGACTATTCGCGCCCGAACGTCCTGCGCCAGGCGCAAAACCTGCATGACGTGGTGAACCCGATCCTGCTGCCCGGCATCAAGATGAACACCAGCCCCACGGATCACCGTCCGATCAAGGAGATGCAGCTTCAGAAGTGGGATGGAAAGACCTGGGTTCGTTTCGGCGGGCTGATCCAGGGCGCCAACGTCTGACGCTGCCCTTCTCCCACGTGGGGAGAGGGAGGCACAAGAAGGCTCGAGGATGAGGGGCGTCCCGTCCGCACGCCCCTCATTTTTGGATTGACCGCCGACCTTTCCCAATCCGCCTCAGGACTCCCACCCCCGGTCCGCACCGGCTACGCTCCCTGCCCATTCCGCACGGAGCGCACGACACTGTCCGGTTCGGCCCGCGGCCCTCGCCCCTCCGTCAAACTGAGCGACGTCGCCGCCGAAGCCGGGGTGGCGCCGATGACCGTGTCGCGGGTGATCAACACGCCGGACCGCGTCTCGACCCACACCGCCGCGCGGGTCCGCGCGGCGATCGAGAAGCTTGGCTACGTCCCCAACCTCGTCGCGGGCGGCCTGTCCTCACGCCGCTCGCGGATGGTCGCGGCGATCCTGCCAACCATCGCGCACGTCATGTTCGCCGAGCTGGTCCAGGCCTTCACCGACGCGATGCGCGGCGGCGGCTACCAGGTGATGCTAGCGCTGAGCGGCTATGACGAAGCGGCCGAGGCAGATCTCGTGCGCGGCTTGATTGGCCGCCGCCCCGACGCCATGCTCATCACCGGCACCCACCACGCCGCGCCAATCCGCCAGATGATCTCAGAGGCCGGCATCCCCGTGGTGGAAATGTTCGACGTGACGGCGCAGCCAATCGATATGCTGGTCGGCCTCGATCACGCGGAAGTCGGTGCGGCTGTTGCCGAGCGTTTTCTCAACCAGAGCCACGACACGTTTGCAGTGTTCGCGGCGGGAGATCCGCGAGCCCAGATGCGCCGCCGCGCGTTTACTGCGACGGTGCAACGTGCCGGCGGTGCTCTGCTCGCCGATCCGATTCTTCCGGCGCCAAGCACCATATCTGCCGGGCGTCAGGCATTGCGCGATCTCGCCCCGTCGCTGACCGGGCGCACCGCGTTGTTCTGCAGCTCGGATCTGCTTGCATTCGGCGCCATCACCGAAGCACGCGTTCACAGCATCTGCGTGCCCGAACGGTTGTCGGTGTGCGGCTTCGGCAATTTCGAGCTGAGCGCTGCCAGCGAGCCGGCCTTCACCACGGTCAGCATCGAGGGGCGTGAGATCGGCGCCACGGCGGCGGACCTGCTCCTGCGGCGCCTCGGCGGCCAACCGCCCGGCGAGGGCAACCGCGTGCGCGTGCCGTTCCGCATCGTCGAGCGGGCGTCCGGCTGAGGCACTCAATGTCGCCGTAGCACGTCGAAAGGGTGTGGCGGCGCCGGCTCTTCGTCAGGCTCGGGCAACGTTGCACCGGGGCGACGCGGATAAGGCTCAAGCGCAAGGCCCAGTTGCTCGGCGGCCGCCTCGCCGAAGTCCAACACGCTGTCGCGATAGCCGATTTCATCGACAGGGTCCTCGGGGTCGATGTCATCCGCTTCTTCGCCAGCTGGCACGAAGCTGAGACGAAAGTGCTCGTCGACCTCGGCATTGAAGTCCTCGAGCGAAATCACGCAGGTCTGGACGACATGCGCCGACAGATGGCCGATCGCTGCGAACCGGTCGGTGCCGTTGCGCGTCACGCGAAACCGGCAAACCAAGGATTGCACTGCCGGAATGCCCATTCGCCTGGCGAGAGCCGTGCGTTCTGCGGTGCTCGCCTCGACCACGACATCCAGGCCATGCGCGCCGATGCGGTCTACTGGGATCAGGCAATGCAACTCGGACGTCATTGCGCTGCCTCCTCGGCCGGGCGGAACCGCGCCTCACCCGACGCAAGCGCCATCAGCGTTTGGCCATCGAGGAAGGCCGCCTGAGCCTGCGCCAGCCGCGCCAGGGCAGCGGCCGCGCCGGCTGGCGCAGCAGCGCCGCGCCACACATTTCGCACAATCGCCGCTTCCAGTGTCGGTGCGTCGCCGGCGTCGATGGCGCCGGCGTAAGCGATCGAGCGCCCTTGCAGCGCCTCCCACATTGAGCGCACACGGCGGCCAACCGAGAGATCGCCCACACCCATTTCCCGCAGATTTGCGTCCATGTCGCTGAACATGGCGTCGAACACGGCTTGCGCCAGCGCCGGTCCCGGCTCGGGTTCGCGCTGCAGGCGGCGGATCAGCAAACAGACGTAGAGACAAAGCAGGTCAAATCGACCGTCGAGTGTGTCGGCGACCGCCAGAACGCGGTACAGGAACGGATCGCGCGCCGCCGTCACGGCCGCGCCGTACAGGCGGAAACCGGTGTATTCATGCTTGTTCCTCCGCCCCAGACCAAAAAACGCCACGCGAATCAACCTTTCCATGCGATACTGCCGCCGGTGCACCGCGACCGGTTGACACGGCCGGCGCTGACGTGACAGGCACAGTTAGGAGCAGCCCGCGCGCACGTCCAGACGGGCTGGGGTCAGATATCGAGGTTCGTCCGCGTGAGTTGCTGGCTTCGTTCCTTGCGTCCTGCTGGCCTGATGCTCGGCACGGCCCTGCTCCTTGCCGGCTGTGGCTGGCTTGCGCCGCCACCGACCGTGCGTGGCATCCATGTCGATCCCGATGCGATGAAGCAGCTCGTGCCAGGAACGTCTACCAAGGCCGAGGTGACGTCCTTGATTGGCTCACCCACGGCGCATGCCACGTTCGATGACAACACTTGGCTCTA
>JASHVB010000457.1 GCA_030039695.1 Acetobacteraceae bacterium | reverse complement strand
TGCAGCGTGCCGTGACTTTCCGCTTCCCGCTGTGCCGCCATGACCGTGTCCATGATCTCCGCTTCCGCCTGCCGGTGGCGTTCCTCCGACCAGACGCCGCGCAGGGTCAGGTGGTTCCGCAGCCGGATTACCGGATCACCGAGTGGCCAGGCATCGGATTCGGTCTTGGGTCGGTAGGCCGTGGGGTCATCGGATGTTGAATGTGCGCCGACCCGGTAGGTCTCGTGTTCGATGAGCGTGGGGCCCAGGTTGCGCCGCGCGCGCTCGGCTGCCCAGCAGGCCACGGCATGCACGGCAAGATAGTCGTTGCCATCCACCCGGAGCGCAGGGATGCCGAAGCCGAGGCCGCGCGCGGCGAACGTGCCGGAGCCGCCACGCGCGATGCCTTGAAAGGTCGAGATCGCCCACTGATTGTTGACGATGTTGAGCACGACCGGTGCCTTGTACGTGGAGGCGAAGACCAAGGCGGCGTGAAAGTCGGATCCGGCGGTCGAGCCGTCGCCGATCCATCCCACGGCGATCTTCGTATCACCCTTGATCGCCGATGCCATGGCCCAGCCGACCGCCTGGATGTACTGCGTCGCCAGGTTGCCGGAGACCGAGAAGAACCCGTCCTCCCTCGAAGAATACAGTACCGGAAGCTGCCGCCCTTTCAGCGGATCTCGGTCGTTCGAATAGACCTGGCACATCATGTCGACGAGCGAATGGCCGGCGGCGATGAGCAGTCCTGCCTGGCGATAGGTCGGGAAGTTCATGTCGCCCGACAGCAGCGCCTTGCGGAAGGCGCAGCTCACCGCCTCCTCGCCCATGTGCTGGATGTAGAACGACGTCTTGCCCTGCCGCTGCGCCATTAGCATGCGCGAGTCGAAGGCGCGCAGCGTCATCATGTCGCGCAGGCCGTCCAGCAACGCCTCATCGCTCAAGAGACCAGCCCAGGGGCCGACCGCCTCCCCATCGCGGTTGAGCACGCGGATGATAGAATAGGCGAGATCGCGGATGGTTTGGGGATCTGCATCCACTGCAGGGCGTGCGACCGAGCCGGCGCGCGGGATCCGTACACTCGAGAAGTCCGGGGTCCCGCCTGGGCGGACCGCCGGCTCCGGCACGTGCAGCTTCAGCGGGCCGTATCCGCTCATCTGCTTGTCCTCCTCCCACGGTTTTCCGTAACGAAGTGCCGTTGCGGCGCTGTTAGTGGACAGGTGGGACGGTGGCCGGCATTGGCCGCCGCAGCCCGACGAACGGGCGGCCGGACTTGAGGTGGGCCTCGATTGCCTCGAGCGAGTGTCCGGTCGTCTCCGGGACACGACCCAATGTGAACAAAATCCCGCCCGCGCATATAACCGCAAAGATCGTGAAGGTGACGGCGAGGCCGACGCTCGCGAGCATAAGCGGAAATGCGAAGACCACGACAAAGTTGAATCCCCAATTGCTGATCGAGGCCATGCTCATACCCGGCCCGCGCACGTTCAGTGGAAAGATTTCCGACATCATCACGTGGGGGAGGGGGCCAATGCTGATCGCGAACGAAGCGATATAGAGCATGAGCGCCAGGATCACGACCCAGGCGGGCACAATCGCAGGATTGACGACGGCGAATGCGATCAACAGCATGGTTGCGGCCGTGCCAACAAATCCCAGGACCAGAAGCGGCCGCCGCCCCATCTTGTCAATGAGGTACATCGCCAGAATCGTGGTCAGGAAGTTGACAGTCCCGACCCCGACGGTTGCGAGCGTCTGGGTTTTCTCACTGTTGAACCCGGCGTGGCGGAAGATCTCCGGCGCGTAGTAAATCACCGCGTTGATGCCGCTGAGTTGCTGTAGAAAGAACAGCCCCATGCCGACGATCAGCGCCGGCCGGATGGTCGGCTCGAGCAACGCCGAATAGCCGACTTTCTCGCCTTTCTCGGCCTCGGCGGTGAGGGCTATTTCATTGAGCTCCTTGTCGATCGGAGCGCCAACGCCACGCAGGCGTTGCAGGCTCGCGCGCGCCCTCTCGGGAAGCCCTTTCAGCACCAGCCAGCGCGGCGATTCCGGCAGGAACGTGAGCCCGACTAAAAAAAGCAGGCCGGGCACCGCTCCAAGCGCGAACATAGCGCGCCAGGTCCCATCGCCGCTGATTGCCAGACCGCTCAGGTATGACGCCAGAATCCCGAATGTGATCGCCAGCTGATACGTGGAGACGAGGGCACCGCGAATGGCAAGGGGCGCAGCTTCGGCGATATAGAGCGGCGCGGTGACCGCCGCCGTCCCGATAGCAAGGCCGAGGACTAGCCGCGCGGCCACTAGAATCCAGGTCGCAGTCATGCCGGCAGCGATCAGCGCGCCGATCGTAAACAGCGCAGCCGCCGACATCAACGCGCGCCGCCGACCGAAGTGGTCGGTGATGCGGCCGGCTGCGCTCGCGCCGATGAGCGCGCCAAGTGGCACCGCCGCGGTCATGAAGCCTCCGACCAGGGGCGTCATTGGAAAATCCTTGTCGAGCAAGGGCCGCGCGACAGCGATCACCCCCTCGTCAAATCCGAACAAGAATCCCGCAATGGCGGCGATCGAGGCCAAAAAATAGATCATCCAGGAACCCCCTGTTGACGCGGTGCTTTGGTTGGAAACCCAAGAGCGCGTCTTTGGCGGCCACGCTCGATATTGCCTTCGGCCAGGTGCAGGCTGCGGTCACGAAGCCGGCAGCGTTGCAACCTGCGTGTTTCCACGACCACTGACATGGAAGAACCGCCCGTGCCTGCGAAGGCTGATAGCCGAGCTAGACGCGCCTTGCCGAGTACACACTTTTCATGAAAGTATTTCCTCGCCAAAAGTCGGCGTCAAGCGCAAATGGCGTCAAACGCGATACCGAGAAGAGAACTGCGCAGCAAGCTGTATGACCGTCGATCGGTAATCCGGGATCGTTGCCTTCCGGTATGGCTGCATCGTTGCCGAGGCCCCTGCCAGGCTTGATCGAGAAGAGCCCGAAACCGTCATGGTCCCACCAGCCGTTGGGGAAACCACCGGCCTCGGTTCCGCCCTACCAAGTGTGTGCAAGGACCTGTATGGGACGCCGATCCGGGAACCATATTTTTTTGATAACGAAGTTTGCGCGAGAATCGGTGCGGACGACAGATACGCATGCGTGCTCGCTGACCACACAAATGGGCTGGCCCCCTTATTCAGGTTGCCGACCGTCGTCATGTCACGCCGTTTGCCTTTTGCGTGCTTCCAAATCGCTGATCGCTCACGGGAATAAATACAGTGATCCGACCAGGGAAGGGGAGACAATTCGCGCAACGTCAGGACAGAAAACGCAAAAGTTTCCAAACGAAACGTGATGGTACTACGCGAGTGGCAGAGTTCGGATAACCGGGGGCATTCTTCGTCACCTGGATCGGGGCTTCCGCCCGCAATGTTGCGCGCGACATCCCGCGCAATCAGGCTCTCGATCTCCGGGTCGGCCGGCCACAGTTCGGCATCGAACAGGCCGGTCCAGTCAGGGTCATCCAGCATGGTGACTTCCGGTTGTTGCTGTCATCACAGGAGATAAGCCTCGCGATAGCGGTGCAGGAACGCTTTCAGCCGGTCTGATTGTGGGTCGTTGAAGACCCGCTGCGGCGGACCTTGTTCGACAATCGTCCCATTTGCCATGAACACGATGCGGTCGGCGATGTCGCGCGCGAACTGCATCTCGTGGGTCACAATGACCATGGTCATGCCGGCATCCGCAAGTTGCCGTAGCACCGCCAGGACCTCGCCGACCAGCTCCGGATCCAGCGCCGACGTGACCTCGTCGAACAGCATCGCCTTGGGTTCCATCGCCAGCGCGCGGGCGATCGCGACGCGCTGCTGCTGTCCGCCGGACAGTTGGCGCGGATAGGCATTCAGCTTGTCGCCGAGCCCCACGCGGTGCAGCAGGGTGCGCGCGGTTTCCTCCGCAGCGGCACGCAGCACGCCCTTGATGCGCATCGGCGCGACGACGACATTGTGCAGCACTGTCATGTGTGGGAACAGATTGAAGCTTTGGAATGCCATGCCAATCGTCGCGCGCGCCTTGGCAATCTCGCGTTCCGGCTGGCGCCGCCGCTTGCCGTTGCGGCCGGTCACATAGCCGATTGGTGTTCCATCCAGCCGGACTTCACCCGCATCAAACGACTCCAGCAGATTGATGCAGCGCAGCAGCGTGGTCTTGCCGGAACCAGAGGGACCGATCACCGCGACCACTTCCCCCGGCGCGATGTCGAGCGACACGTCGCGTAACACACTCATCGGACCGAACCGCTTTGACAGCCGGTCAATCGCAATCAGCGGGGGCGATTCAGCCTGCATGTGGCAGCCTGGCTTCCAGCGCCTTGCCGCACAGCGACAGCGCACAGCAGATGACGAAGTAAATTGCGGCAACTCCGCCGAAGACCTGAAACGGCGCCAGCGTGCGCTCCACCACCTCGCGGCCCGTCATCGTGAGTTCCGCCAGGCCGATCACGGATACCAACGATGTGCCTTTGACCAGCATGATGCAGGTATTGACGAACGGCGGCCCGGCCAGGCGTAGCGCTTGCGGCACCACCACGATCCACATCAGGCGGGGACCGTGCATGCCCAGCGCACGCCCGGCTTCCCATTGTCCGCGCGGCACCGATCCCAGCGCTGCCCGGAAGACCTCGCTCATGTAGGCGCCGAAATACAGCGAAATCACCAGCACTCCACCCGTGCGAGGGCTCACGTCGATGCCGGCATAAGGCAGCACGTAATACGCCGCGAATACCATCACCAGGAGTGGCGTGCCGCGCATCAGATACAGATAGAGCAATGCAAGCATACGGAGCGGCGGCCCGCCATAGCTGCGCGACACCGCTACCAGCATGCCGATCAGTGATGCCAGTACGACGGACATCGCCGTCAATGCCAGCGTGACCAATGCTCCTTGCAGCAACCGGGGGAAATTGGCGATCAGGATGTGCGGCATCATGTTGCTGCCCTCAGCCGCCACTCCAAGGCCCGCATGAGCAGGGCGATGCAGGTGGTCAGTGTTAAATATAGCAGCGTCAGGTCGGCAAACACCTCGTAGGTGGCGGCGGTGCGGTCGATCAGCAGGCGCGCCCGGAACATCATGTCGGCGACCGAGAGCGTCGAGACCAATGCGGTGTCCTTGACGATGGCAACGAACTGGTTGGCCATGGGCGGCAGCACCAGCCGCACTGCCTGCGGCAGGATGACGATGCGGAATGCCTCGATCGGCCGCATGCCGAGTGCCAGCCCAGCTTCACGCTGCCGGATGCCCACGCTTTCGATGCCCGCGCGGTAGATCTCCGACATGTAACCGCCGTTCTGCAGCACCATCGCGAGCAGGCCCGCCACGAAGCCGGACAGGCGCAGACCAGCCATGGCGAATCCAAAGTAGAAGAAATACATCTGCACCAGCACTGGTGTGTTCCGCACGAGTTGCAGATAGATACCGCCCAACCCGCGCAGTGGCGTCCATCGCGACAGCCGCCCGATTGTCAGCACCAGACCCCAGACCAGCGACAACAAAATCGCTAGGGCGGACAGCGCGAGCGTTACGTGCAGCCCAGTCAGCAACACGGGCAACGCCCGCACCATCATGACCAGATCGAACGGCACCTTGGCGCGGCCTGATCGTTACGCCTTCAGGTAAGAGCGCTCAGGCGGAGGATTGCGGCCGAACCACTTGTTGAAGATGGCCCTATATTCGTCATAGCTGGAACCAGTCAGCATCTCCTTGACCACTGTGTCCAGGTACAACCACCAGGTGAATCCGCCCGGCTTCAGGAACAGCGCATTGTTCTGCACGTTGCCAAGCAATGTCGGCAGCACCTTAACGCTTTTATCGTTTGCCGCGTACCAATCCAGCACCGGCGTGTCCATCTGCATGGCCTGCGCCTGCCCTGTCTTTACCGCCAGCATCATCGCGCTCGGTGTCTCGAAGGTGAGGACCTTCGTTTTCGGAAAAAACCGCTTCGCGCGGTCCACCATCTGCGGATTGCTCAGATTCGCTACGGTGAACTTGGGATCGTTGAGTTGCTCCAGGGAGTCGATCTCGGCGTCCGTCCGCACCAGGATCGAAATACCGGAATCCATGTAGCGGCTGGTGAACGCGACACGAAGTGCACGATCTGGATAAATTGTTGTGGATGCGATGCCGAAATCTGCCCGGCCGGACAGCACCGCAGGCCAGCGCCCGGAACTGTCCACGACCTGGAATTCGATCTTGTCCGTGGAACCGAACATTCCCTTGGCAATGGCGCGCGCGAAGTCGATGTCGAAGCCTACCAGCGCACCTTTATCATCCGTGTAGCAAAGCGGCGGATTGCTACCGAACGTGGCAA
Source organism: Acetobacteraceae bacterium (assembly GCA_030039695.1). The sequence continues at coordinate 3,736 of JASHVB010000457.1, read as the reverse complement.
CAATCAGCTTGCCGCGTTTGATCACCGTGTTGAGCCGGGATTCGGTCGGCGTGGCCTGCGCATACGCTTCGCCGGGGAACGTTGCGGCGGCCGCGGCCAATCCGCCGATGCCCAGCGTAAGCGAACGGCGGGTCTGATGGGGGGTGTCGGATTGCATCACGTGGGCTCCCTCTGTCCAGGTTCATCGCAGGAGCAGCAGGAACCCCCTCGATTCACCGGCCGGGAGCGGCTGGTTGACATCAGCGGCGAGGTTCGCAATTTCCCCATCTGCTCTCCGCTTCCGAGAGTTGGCCTATCGATGAAGGTTACGGTGCCGGCGGCGATCTCGAGATTGCCGCTGCCATAGACGGAGTTGCCAACCGTCACCGAGCCGGCATAGTCGAAGCGGACGCGGCCGTTGTCGGTGCTGGCGGTCGTGGCGACAATCGATCCGGTGGTGCCACCATTGCCAGGCTGAAGCGTCGCGCTGGGGTCGATCCGGATACCGCCCGTGAGGGTGTTGGTGCCGGTAAGCGTAAGGGCTCCCACCGTGATGATGATGCCCGCGATGCTGCCGGTTCGGCCGAGATTGCTATCGATCCGTTGCGTCCCGCCATTGACGAAGACGCCGCAACTGGCCTGGGAGGTCATATCCGCACCGGAAATGGTGTAATTCTGCGATGCGTTTTGAAAAGTGCAGGAGAACGGTGCGACCGGAGCATTTACAACCACCGTGCTCGATCCGTCATCCGCGAACGAGGCCGCCTCACCGGCAGCATCCCTGACATTGCCAGTCGACCAGTTCGTCGCCGCGTTGTAATTTGTGTTATCGATGGTCCCGGCTCGCCAAGCGGCGGGCGGACCGTTCGCCGCCTGAGTCGCGGCCAAAAGCCCAAGAGAAACCGTAGCCAGCGCGGTACTGCTCAACAGCAAGGCACCCTTCGATAACCTCGCCGGGCCTCTCCGCCCGGCCAACATCCGGATGCATCCGCCGGAAGAATCCACTGCGTCAATTTTCAATTGGTCGGCGGTACGGGGAAGAATTCGACGGCTTTCCGCCAACTTGACGTTTTGAAAAAGCCGATAAGCCAGGGTACGTCCGGGCATCCTGTCGACACCTCCGTAGAGAGCGTGATGCCATCGCATCGCTCTTACACCACCTCCGAAGGCACGATCATTCCAATACCTTCATCTTCGCTGTCTGCACACGCACAATCATTTCGTCCACGAGCTTGGTATCCGAGTAGAGCATAGGGTTGAGTGCCCATGAACTCGCAGGCGAAGTTGGGCGTAGTGTGGGCCTGGAAGGCCGCGAAGTCGGTCTTCTCAGTACAGAAGTTGATGACCTTCTCGACGTACTCATGATTTAGCATGTGGGACCTCCTGCCAGGGAATTGGAGAAGGTCATCAAGCATAATCTCGCATACGATCGGTAATAGTGTTTTCCGGGGATCCCTATCGTGAATAGCTATGGCACGTATGCCAACGCCTCGCGCCAGTCTGCCGACCGAACTCGCTCCAGAATGATCCGCTCGGCGAGCTGGATGACGGCGTTCACGGTTTCACTCCGGGGCACGCCTGCGGCCGTGTAGAGACGACACTGTCATCGGCGGGTCCGGTCCGATAACGTAACGGATGCCAGATCGAAGCACGAGCATCGACCAGGCCCCAGAATCCGAGCCAGCGACGTCAGAACGTCTGCCTTTCCGCGCGACACCCGAGAAGCCGGCCGCGTCAAACGCCACCTCGTCGCCTGGCGTGCAACAAAACCGCTCTCGAAATCCCAGTGCGCCGCGAACAAAGCCTTGGCACAAGGCCATGGCTTTGTCTCAGCGATGTTGATAGCGACGGGTCTGGTACGCAGCACAATCGATCGCGGCATCCAGGAGCTACGGTCTGCCCACAACGAGCTGGGTTCGCGACAGCGCCGACGGGGAGGCGGACGCAAGAGTACGGTGGCGCACCAGCCGGGGCTGCCGGCCGCGCTGGAGAAGCTGATCGAGGATGCAATTCGTGGCGATCCCGGTTCGCCGCTGCGCTGGGTCAGCCGTAGCTCGCTGCCGAAAGCCAAACATTCAGCCGGTCATTGTAGTCCGTTGTGCAAAAGCGAGTGCCTGAGATTCCAGGGTAAATCAAGCCGATACGTTCGCTCGCTGTTTGCGTCTCGTTGCGACGGGTCCCCTGGCACTCGGGGTCGCGAATCTCGTAAATCTTTTGAGAAAGTCGCCGCCAATTGAAAGTGTCCCAATCTCTATCGACCACCTCCCAACATGTCGCCGTTAGTGATAGTGGGCTTCGGGTGCTGCACCTGTCAATGTAAATTCAAGCCTCGCTCAGGCTCTGATCTGATAAAATACCAAAATTGAGTGAGGATCGCGACGCTGCTCATTTGGCATCCATCATGTTTAATTTGACGTCGCTGGCGACGTCGGACGCGGCCTGGGCGCCGCTCGCGGGTTCGAACGAGACAGGTGATGGCTGCCGTCGCGACTGGCCCGGTCGACACTGACCCTCGCTGCCGCTCGTCGCATCCATCTCACCTAAAGTGCATCCACGCTGGCCTCTATGTCACGCACAAGTTTATGTGCCGTCGCGTGGTCCGAGGTCCAGATGCCGGCGGCGCCCCCTTAGACCGAAGCATTGCCAGCTCCACTGCCTCATCCACGGTACGCGGCGATGGGCCCGAATATCTCTTCCTGAGCATCATCGCGTTTTTTGATGGGGCAGCGAGCACGGCATTTGATGGACTTCCACATCCGCTTTCCGGCGCTGTAGGGGGGTACGGGCAGAGGGACGCGCTGTTGATCCCGGCAACGTCCGAGCTGGCAGGATATCATCTTGGGTTTGATGTCGGCCGGTCGGTGGGCTGTACCGCCGAGTGCCGTCACTGTACAGCGAGGTCATAGCCGCTGGCGAGATTAACGATGCGACCGTCGGCGGTCATCGCAGCGAGCCGCTGGTAGAGTGGGGCGGCACGCGCCGTGCGGCGAATGGCCGGGTTGGCCGCTGGCCGCAAGCGCGGCAGCGATGCGCTGATCGGCGAGGCCAGCTTCGGTGACTACACGTCGGCAGAACCGCTCGATCAGCTCTGGATGACGTTGCCTCAGGATGTCGGCGGGAACCTCCAGCGCGCGCTCTGGCGGAATGTGGGATTTGAGGAACAGCGATGCGCAGCGTTTGCCGGAGGGGACAGATAGCGGGAGGGCAAGCGCTCAGCGCGGCGGAGGACCGCGCGCCGCGCCAGGCGTTCGGACGGTTCGCCAGGCCGGAGGCCCGATCAGCAGGCGCAGCGGTTGCGGCGGTTGCGGCGCTATCAGCATCTCGGCTTCGGCACCTCGTTTCTCTGTGACTGTCTCGGCCCGGCGCGTCATCCGTTCGCTTTGGTGCCGGCCCTCGAATCCTTCATCCGCCACCAAACGGATCCTCCCCGGCCATTGCACACTGAGGGCGTGCAAGTTCCACCGCGATCCTTGGACATGAGGACGGAAAACGCAGCCGCGTTACAAAAAACGCAAAAAAATGCGGCGTAGCGGCATCGGCCGATAGACTGCTGAATAACGCTGAATGTTAACATGCTCTTTGCCACCTGAGCGACGAGCACGGCGTCAGCGCGACCGGGCAGACGCTGACGATGCCGACAGAAGTTCGAGAGGAGCTTCGAGACATGATCGGGGGCGCGTTCGCGCGAATAGGACATTGAGGGCACGGTTGGGAGTTGTCGCAGCGCTTATCGCGACGTTAACATTCTCCAGTCTTG
>JASHVB010000456.1 GCA_030039695.1 Acetobacteraceae bacterium | reverse complement strand
GGGCTCGAGCACAGCATCGAGCGTGCCCAACCGGCGCAGTACCGTGGCGGCGAGCCGGTGCGCGGCGGCGCGATCGCGCGGCGCTGCTGCGGGCAAGCCGTTGAGCGCCTCCTCCATGGGCCGGCGATGGTCCAACACGGCGGTCAGCAGATCGAATGCGGCCTCACGGACGGGATCGGACATGATGACGGACATTTGCGGGCGGAAAACGGCAGATTCGCAGATAGGTAACAGTACGCATGGCACCGCGCTTGCCGGCGCGGCTACAACGGGCCTGAACCGGGCAGTGCAGTACGATGAACGACCACGTATCTCATCCTCGCGAGCGCCCCGCCAGCTCCGCGGACTATATGGGCGGGACGCCGGCGCCGGCGTCCGGCACCTATGAGCAGCTCAACGTTTTCGGCAGCGCAACCGGGCACCGGGTGGCGGTAGAGAAGGACGAACCGCTGCCGCCTTTGCCGCGCGGGTTCACCTGGCGGCCAGTGGGCGGCGGATGAGCGCGCGACGCCCTTCCGCGGCCAGGCCTGCGCTCCCCAACCGGCGAAACGCCTTGCATTCATTGTTACGCGGCGCAAGCGAGGATGCAGCCACGGTCGGTCCCCGCTTTCGCGCGACGTCGATGGATCTGCGACGCTCCAGAGATTCCTGCGACTAACTGCTGCTCAACATTCTTCCCAGCGGACGGCCGCCAAAGACATGGACATGCAAGTGCGGCACTTCCTGGCCGCTGTGCTCGCCCATGTTGAACAGCAGGCGATAGCCTGACCCTTCAAGGCCGAGGTCTTTTGCAACCTTGCCGACAGCACGCATGAAGCCCACGATTTGGTCGGCTGGGGCACTCGCTGTGAAGTCGGCGAAGGACACGTATTTGCCCTTCGGGATCACGAGCACATGCACCGGCGCCTGCGGGTTGATATCGTGGAAGGCGACGGCCCAATCGTCCTCGTATATCTTGGTCGCGGGGATCTCGCCCCGCAGAATGCGGGCAAAGATGTTTGCGTCGTCGTAGGGCGGCAGCCCGCTTACGGCCATGGCAGGTCTCCCTGATGCGGATCAGGGGATTTTCGTCGTCTCGAGACCGAAGGCAACCGGCAGGCCCTTCGGCCGCGCCGCTTTCTCAGCGATGCCGCTGATGCCCTCGCGGCGCTTCAGTTCCGCCCAGACTTCCTCAGGCCTCAGGTCCATAGACACCCACAATACGACCAGGTGATAGAGGACGTCGGCGCTCTCGGCGATCAGCGCGTCGCGGTTGCCGGCGACGGCTTCGATCAGGCACTCGACCGCCTCCTCGCCGAATTTTTGCGCGACCTTGACGGTGCCGCGCTGCAGCAGCCGCGCGGAATGACTGACGGCGGGATCGGCACTGCGGCGGCTGACCACCACGGACCACAGTCGCTCGAGCACCGCTGCTGACGGGCCGACCGCGAGCGGCCGCGGGCGTGCCACGTCCGCAACCCCGACCCCACCCGGCATCGCCGGCGTGCGACGCGTCTTCTTCGCTGGCGCAATCGGCGGATCGGTGGGACGCAACCGTTTCTTCTTTGTCGCCTTCGCCATTGCCTCAGGCCGCCTTCCGCGGCAGGCGAACCGGCAGGCCCGCGGCAGCCAGGGTTTCCTTTACCTGCCCAACAGTGAACGTGCCGAAATGGAACACGCTCGCAGCCAGCAGACCAGTTGCGCCAGCCTGCGCGCCTTCGACGAAGTGCTGCAGCGTCCCGACCCCGCCGGAGGCGATCACCGGGACGCGCACGGCACCACAGACCGCGCGCAACAGCTCGAGGTCGAAACCACGGCCGGTGCCGTCGCGGTCCATGCTGGTGAGCAGGATCTCGCCGGCACCGAGAGAGACCACGCGCAGGCACCATTCGACAGTGTCGATGCCGGTGGGCCGGCGCCCGCCATGGGTGAACACTTCCCACCCTCCGGGACCGGACCGTTTCGCGTCCACCGCAACGACGACGCACTGGCTGCCAAATTTGGTCGCTGCCTCGCGCACCAGTTCGGGCCGCGCGACGGCGGCGGAATTGATGCTGCACTTGTCGGTGCCGGCCAGCAGCAGCTTGCGCATGTCCTCTGTTGAGCGGATGCCGCCCCCGACGGTCAGTGGTAGAAACACCCGCGCGGCAGTGCGGGAGACAACGTCGAGGATGGTGTCGCGGTTCTCATGGCTGGCAGTGATGTCAAGGAAGACGAGCTCGTCCGCGCCAACAGCGTCATAGACTGCGGCCTGTTCCACGGGATCGCCGGCATCGCGCAATGAGACGAAATTCACGCCCTTGACGACGCGGCCGTCCTTCACGTCCAGGCAAGGGATCACACGCAGCTTCAACATTGGTTATCGCATACACCCATGGCCTGTCGGTGAAGCAAGCAGTTATCCCGGGGGTGCCGTCGCGGAACCATTTCGATGCCGACCGGCGGCCCATACATACATATGGCGCTACGATCAGTTGGCGACGAGGGTCAGCGCCGCAGCCGGATCGAGCCGCCCATCATAAAGCGCCCGGCCGACGATCACACCCTCGATTCGCGTCCCGCGTGTTATGTCTCGCAGCGCCTTGATGTCCTCGAGACCGCCGACGCCACCCGAGGCGATGACTGGTGTTGTGACGCTCCGCGCCAATGCCACCGTTTGTTCCAGATTGACACCCGTCAGCATGCCGTCCCGGCCGATGTCGGTGTAGATGATCGCCGCGACGCCGGCATGTTCGAAGCGCGCGGCGAGCTCGCCGACGGTGAGCGCGGAAGTTTCCGCCCAACCCTCGATCGCCACGCGGCCATCCCGCGCGTCGATGCCGACGGCGATCCGGCCCGGAAAGGCGCGGCAAGCGTCGATCACCAACGCGGGATTCCGCGCCGCCGTGCTGCCCAGGATCACACGCCGGACGCCGGCGGCGAGCCAAGCCTCGATGCCGGCCATGTCGCGAATGCCGCCGCCGAGCTGCACCGGGATTGTGACGCTGCGGAGGATGGCGCGAACCGCGTCGGCATTGACCGGATGGCCGGCAAAGGCGCCGTTCAGGTCGACGACGTGCAGCCAGGAGAAGCCGGCGGCTTGCCAGGCGCGCGCCTGGACGGCGGGGTCATCGGCGTACACGGTCGCGTCGTCCATGGCGCCGCGGCGGAGGCGCACGCACCGGCCG
>JASHVB010000455.1 GCA_030039695.1 Acetobacteraceae bacterium | reverse complement strand
GCGCCAGCTTGTCTTGTGGCTGCGGCAGGAACGAATCGATCTGCCGATTGCTGTCCATGGCGCTCAGGGATGGAGCGTGCAATGGCGCCTGCCGCGCTACGCTACGATGCACCGAATGCTCACCAACCCGGTTTATGCCGGAGCGTATGTCTACGGTCGCACCTTCACCCGAGTTCGGTTCGAGGGCGGACGCAAGGTGGCCACGCACGGCATCGCGCGCCGGCAGGAGGAGTGGGAGGTGCTGATCCGCAACCACCATGATGGCTACATCACGTGGGAGGAGTATGATCGGAACCAAAAGGTCATCGCGGGCAATGCAAACATGAAAGGAGCGATGGTGCGGGGTTCAGTGCGTAACGGGAGTGGGTTACTGGTTGGACTGCTGCGATGCGGGCACTGCGGACGCAAGCTGAAGGTGCATCACAATGAGCGTAAGGGCGCACGCTATGTTTGCACGACCGACATCGGGAACCTCAGCAACAAGACCTGCATTGCGTTCAGCAATATGCGCATCGACACGGCGGTGTCGGCAGAAGTGCTGCGCGCGGTATCACCGTTGGCAATGGAAGCGGCGCTGGAACTGATAGCGGACCGCGAGCAGGCCGACACAGAACGGCTGCGACAGTGCGAGCTGGCCTTGGAGCAGGCGCGCTACGAGGCGATGCACGCACGACGGCAATACGATGCGGTTGACCCCGACAATCGACTGGTCGCCGGCGAGCTCGAGCGGCGATGGAATGAATGCCTCGCAACGGTGGCACGACTTGAGGAGCAGATGGAGAACCTGCACCACGAGCAGCCACGGACGCTCAGTGAAGATGATCGCACGGTTCTGTTAGCACTCGTTGATGACTTGCCACAGGTTTGGGACCATCCTGGTGCTTCGATCGAAATCCGCAAGCGGATCTTGCGGACGGTTCTCAAGGAAATCGTCGTCACGATCGAAGGCGATCGAATGCGCCTGATCCTGCATTGGCAGGGCGGAGATCACACCCGACTTGAAGTCGTGAAGAACCGCGTTGGCCAAAATCGCTTCAAGACCGACAAGGAGACCGTACAGCTCGTCCGCGAACTCGCTCGCGTGTTGCCCGACCATAGCATCGCCCCTGTCCTCAATCGGCTCAGAATACGTTCGGCCAGAGGCAACACCTGGAACGAACTGCGCGTCCGCAACTTCCGCGGCACGCACCAGATTGCCGTCTATCGCGACGGCGAACGAGCGGAGCGACATGAGCTGATTCTGCATGAAGCCGCGAGTCGTCTTGGCATCAACAAAATGACGGTCATTCGCCTGATCCGGGACGGCATACTGCCTGGCAGACAGATCTGTGCCGGGGCACCCTATGTGATCCGCGAAGAAGATCTCAATCGGCCGGCGGTGCGCCGAGCCATTCGCAATGGTCGTGCAGTATCACCAGACGCACGACAGGAAAACCTGTCTTTCCAATAACTTCATGAGGTAGTGCATCATGTCACGACCCTGTTGAGCCCGAGCACCAGGCGATCGTTGAACAAGCCTGGATGATAGATCCCATCTCCATCACCAATGAGCGTGTTGGTCATACCACATAGGTCGAGCAGACGGTACCAGTCGGCATTGTTGCGCGCCAGTCGCGAGACTTCCAGGCCGAGCACGATGCCTACCTGACCGAGTGCAACCTCTGCGGTCATCCGCGCGAAGCCGGTTCTCTCGGAAACGCCGGAGCCGGAAATACCGAGGTCTTCATCGATGACCTTTACCTGATCGCGTCGCCAGCCGAGCTTAACGGCATGTTGGGCCAAGTCGTACTGACGGGCGGTGGACTCGCGATTATGCTCGACTTGCTTCGGACTGGACTGACGCAAATAGATGATTGCGCACCGACTTAGATGCTCAGCCGTGATCTTGCTCAGCTCGTTCATCGTTATGATCTCCAGAAATGCCGGTTGCTCGGACGATTAGTCGGGCGAGTTGCAGCACGAGACGTGTGCGCTGCTCATTATCGAGAGCCTCCCACACGGGTGCGGCCCCTTCCCGTGGTGGCGGGTCGAGAAAGCTCAACTGCTGCATGGCTGTCCTCCGCTGCCGGTGGCAGGGAAGTATTCGTGACGTTCAATTGCCGCAGTAAAGCGTCGACGATCGTCCGGGCGTGCAGTAGATCAGCGTGGGAAGCGAGGAATGCCGTTCGAGCGTGTTGCGTGCTTGCACTCGACGCGGGCTGTGCGGTGGACAGGTCGGTCCACGCGGCCGGTATCAGGGCACGGGTTCCATCGGGCAGTACCAGCGTCAGATGGAGCTCGCTGCGCCGATGGCACCAACCAAGTACATCGAGCGTCGATCCCGCAAAAGGATGGCGTGGCCGAACAATGGTTACTTGATTGGGATAGCCATCGAGATGACGGCCGCGGTGGTGGGTAGTCTGTCGAGTGGTCTTTCGACAACATCCCGCACGATCTCTTGCTCAAGGCAGTCCGGAAACACGTGGTATGCAAATGGGCGTTGCTCTACATCGAGAGATGGTTGACAGCTCCCATGGAGCAGGACGGCACTATAATCGAGCGAAATCGCGGAACCCCTCAGGGGGGAGTGTTTACCCCACGTACGCAAAAGATAACTTTTGCTTTGACCGAGCAATCCCTGCCTGGCGACGGGATGTATCGACCCTTGACCTGCGTCGCAAACGGTAATATCTATATGTCATAGGCAATATGTCCATGTCCCATGGTGCGGTCGACCAAGCTCCAGAAGTCGGAACACCTGAACGCAGCTCATCGCTTGCTGTCACGCGGCACTGCTATGGCGGATGCAGCGACGATATTATCGTCCGAACGGGGTATATCGCTGCGACAGGCATATCGCTACCTGGA
>JASHVB010000049.1 GCA_030039695.1 Acetobacteraceae bacterium | reverse complement strand
CCCGCATCGTCGCCCTCGACGACCGATCCGTTACCATCCAATACAGGGATCGCAAGATCGGGCGCGCACGAACCTGCCGCCTCAGCGGCGAGGAGTTCATCCGCCGCTTCCTTCAGCACGTGCTGCCACGCGGCTTCCACAAAGTGCGCTACTTCGGCCTGTGGCATCCCTCGCGCCGTCGCCACGCCGCCCGCATCCGACAACTGCTGCAGCTTCAGGCGACGCCCACACCAGGCCCGTGGCAAGACCCTATCGACCAACCACTGATCTCTCCTGGCGCGCAACCAACGCCGCCTGACGAGCCTCGCAGATGTCCGCACTGCCAGACATCACTGATCCTCATCCGCATTCTCTCGCCGCTTCGGGCCATGGCACCGTGAGCACACCGCTCGATCCACCACCACATGCCAGACCCGCCTGCGCGTGCATGCCATGCCCTGGCAAGCCACGCCTCCCGTGCCCTCGAGCATTTACTTGGCGGCGCCGATGACGCCGCCAGCCACCGAAAACACACGGCGTGCCGCTTCAGCTCGTCCGTCTCGTTTGGCAGATCGCACAGACGGAACCACAATCCTCCCCTTCGACACTCATCCCGCTGAGTGAAATCTCCATAGCAATCCGCCCGTCGCTGCCTCCCGCGTTCGTCCAACGGAGTTTTCGCGGCGGCTCCGCGCCGCGAAAACTCTTAATTCGTTGCCGGAGGCGCCGCTGCCGCCGCTCACCCGGATCGAGCGGCAGCGCTTCGACTACAGCGAGCTCGGCGCCGCCATCGCCCATGCCGAGCAGGTGACGCGGCAAACCAGGCGCGCGCTCGACGCGCTGGTTCGCGGAACTGGGGGCACGGCCCAGCCGTAATGGGCGTTATCAGGGATCTGGCCTGTCAGGACTCTCTCGCCGGTCAAAGCGTGCGCGGGTGGTGCCTCAATCCGAAGTCCCCTCGTTGCCGGCATCGGCCAGCAAGCCGGTGTCTGGCTTCAAATAGGCGATCAGGCAGAGGATGCAGATGCCGAGTCCGGCCAGCGGATATTTCAAGGCGACGATCGCCGCGCCGCCGAACAGGCCGAGCGTCGCGATGGCGCGCAGCAGCATGAACTTACGAACGCTCGGCATCGGCTTCGCGCTCGGGCTGATGAGTTCCCAGATCAGCAGGACGTAGGTTGCGTTCACCACAAAGAAGACCGCCGCATAGAACGAGACTGGCTGTGGGGCGAGCTTGCTCACGGCCATCCAGGCGGTGGAGAGGGGCAGCAGGGACGCCGAGAACAAGTGCCCGAAGTTAAACCACATCAGCCGCGGCGTCGCCGCGTGGGCATAGCGCATCAGGTGATGATGGTTGGTCCAGACGATGGCGATGAAAAGATAGCTGACCCCGTAGCTGAGCCAGACATGCCAGAGCCCCAGAAGCGCCGCGTAGGTCGGCGCCTGTGGCGGCCGCAGGTCCAACACCAGCACCGTGATCAGGACGGCGAATACGCCGTCGGAGAAGACGCTCAGTCGCTCGGGGGAGGCTGCACGCACGCTCGGCTCTCCGGTTTCAGGGTCGCTTGGAGGATCCTGGCGACGCGCGCGGGGCGCATGGTCCCTCGAACCAAACCGAGACACACCTCGTGCGCGGCCGGCTACAGCACGCCGTTGAGCGCATTGTCGTGGAACAGGTCGCCTTCTTCCAGATAGGCCCCGAGCGCCGGGCCTTTGACTGTACCGCCCTCAAGGAAGCGATGGCCCACCTCGATGCGATGGTGCGCCGAACTGAGAGCATGCAAAAGTGTGGGGAGTTCACGCAGCGTCAGAGATCGCATCGGAATCATTTGCCGGTCGGAAGTTCGGGTAGAGTTTACGGAATAATCCCTCCAGAGTGCCATCGAGAACGGCAACGCGAACATCGAGGAAAGGCTGGACGGTCCATCTGTTCCAGCGCATCTGCTGCTTCTTGATCATACGCTTTGCCACGATCTCGTTGATCGTGCTCTCCACGAAGGCGGTCGAGACGGGCTCGCCGCGCCGATAGCGAGCGCCATAGTTGACCAGTGCGGACTGGTTCGCCTCGAGATAGGCGATCAGGTCACACAGATGGCGCCGCAGGGCTCGGACACCCTCAACGTCGCGGATGCTCCTGGCGGCCGTCCAGTGATACACGCGGGCAAGCTTGATCAGGCAACCTCGCCAGCGGCCGTGCCACAGCCGCCATTTGGCATGTTCGATGTCACGAGAGGTGATCGTGCCGACATAATCGTTGATGGTTCCTGCCCCGAGCCCGGTCGCTGTCTGCAAGGCGTGCTCGAAACGCATGGCAATGTGGAACCAGTCCAACACAACGGTCGCCGCGGACAGCACTCGACGTTGCAGGTTCCGCACTCCCACGTCGCCGTCCGACAACACAGTCGCCGGCGTGCGGCCACGCACCCCGGCCCGCACCAGCGCGCGAGCAAACGGCTCCACGGATCGGCCGTTGCGCGGAAAGGCAAAGCGATGCTGGATGCCGTCCGAGCCGATCACCTTCCCCGCAACGACTTCGAAGTTGCGCTCCGGCCTCGGGTGGCGGCTACGCACATAGCCCCCGTCAAGCCCGACGATCACCGCCAGCGTGACCGTATCGGGTTCCAACACCGGGGCACTGGTCGGTCCCAGTTGCGCAACTGTCTTCCCGACCCGCAGCGTGCGGTTGCGCACTGTGCCCGAGTTCGCCGCGCCGCCGATCGGCAAAAGCTCAGATAGCAGATCTGCCACCCGCGCAAATGGCGCCAGTGCGGCAAACTTCGCTGTGACATAGGCTAATTCGGGAGCAATGCCCCCCGTGGGCAGCAATGCTGCGAAACTCTTCGGCTCTGGCAGTTCGGCTCGACAATGGCAGGCGTGCAGCCGGCGGATCCTGACCGCAACATCACCGAACAGCGACCGGAATGTGGCGGGGTAGTAACCCTTGCTTTGGGCGATGAAGAGCGACACGGAAACAGGCGCCGATCCCGCCGCCATCCGGGATTTCCTGGCTTTCATTGCGGACGAGATCGTTCAGCAATCGAGTTACAGGTGCTCTGCGTCCCCCGGCACCCTCTTGTGGCTGACAGACGTCAGGACTCCATCCCAGACGGAGTAGATTGGGTCAGAAAAGATATTATTCCCA
>JASHVB010000454.1 GCA_030039695.1 Acetobacteraceae bacterium | reverse complement strand
CGAACGGCTGGCGCTGCGCCCGTTGCGCGGCATCCCCGGCACGGTCGGGATGATCACGACGATCGGCGTCTCCTACATCCTGTTCAACATCATTTTGCTGACCGAGGGCGCCGGCTCGTTCAACTTCCCGAACCCGATGCCGCGGATCTCCTGGCCGATCGGCGGTGCGGTGCTCGAATTGCGCGAGCTGCTGATTTGGGGCATCTCGCTGGTGTTGATGGTGGGGCTCCATCTGTTCGTCAACAAGACGCGGCTCGGCAAGGCGATGCGTGCGACGGCGCAGGACGCGGAAGCTGCGCGCATGATGGGTGTCGAGGTCGACAAGGTCATCGTTATGGCATTCTTCCTCGGCTCCGCACTGGCCGGAGCGGGCGGCCTGATCTTCGGCCTCTATTACAATTTCACGAGCTTCCTGATCGGGTTCACCGCCGGGCTGCGTGCGTTCACCGCGGCGGTGTTGGGCGGTATCGGCAACGTGCCTGGCGCCATGGTCGGCGGCCTGCTGATCGGCCTGATCGAGGCTCTGGGCAGCCAGTTCATCGCAACCGAATGGTCGGACGTGATCATCTTCTCCATCCTTGTGCTGGTGCTGGTGTTCAAGCCGGCCGGCTTGTTCGGGCGCCTCGCCCCGAGCAAGTCCTAGGCACCGCATGAGCACCACCGTGAGCACGGCACTGTCGCGATCGATATCCTGGATACCTGAAGCGCGACGCCGGCAACTTGGCCTTGCGATCCTGATCGTGGCCGCCCTGCTGTTTCCAATCCTGCACAACAACGATGCCGACATCGACAGCATGGCGAATGCCGCGGCCTACGCCGTGTTGGCGCTAGGGTTGAACATCGTCGTCGGCTTCGCCGGTCTGCTCGACCTCGGGTATGCCGCTTTCTTCGCCATCGGCGCTTATACTTACGGCGTCCTCACCTCGTTTCAGGTGCAGCCGGAGTGGGGCCCGGTCTGGGAGCCGTTCCGCCTGGTCGGCCTCGTGTCGAAGATGGCGGCAGAGGCTGGCTCAGGCAGCGTGCTGCATTTCACCCTGTCGTTCTGGCTGGCGCTGCCATTCGCCGCGGTGTTCGCCGCGTGTTGGGGCGTATTGTTCGGCTTTCCCACACTGCGCCTGAAAGGCGACTACCTGGCGATCGTCACGCTGGGCTTCGGCGAGATCGTGCCGATCGTCGTGCGTAACTGGGCATCGCTGACCAATGGTGCCGCCGGCTTGAACGGCGTCGCTGCCCCGCGGTTGTTCGGTTGGAGCTTCGGTGTCGATTCGACACCGTACTACTACGTCGCGATGTGCCTCGTGGCGTTGCTGATCTTCGTCTCCATCCGATTACGTGATTCACGCATCGGCCGCGCCTGGATGGCGATCCGCGAGGATGAGATCGCGGCCGCCGCCATGGGCGTCGATCGCACCAAGTTCAAGCTGCTGGCGTTCGCCATCGGCGCGGCGTTTGGCGGCATGACCGGTGTGTTTTATGTCGCCAAGCTGCAGACCGCGACGCCGGAAATGTTCGGCTTTCCGGTATCCGTCATGATCCTGGTGATGATCGTGTTCGGCGGTATCGGCAGCGTCTGGGGCGTAGTGCTGGGCGCGTTCATCCTACAACTGCTGCAGTCGTGGTGGCTCGAGGATCTGACCAGCTGGCTGAACGCATTCGGCCAGTTGATCGGCAATCGCTGGCTCGAGCGGGTCGATCTGGTGCCATCGATCGAACTAATCTTCGGCTTGATCCTAGTCGGCATGATGTTGTTCCGACGTCAAGGGTTGATCCCGGCGACGCGCCCGCAGGTGGCGCTGACCTTCGATCAGCAGCACGCAGAAGTGCGGCGCGGCGGCTTCACCGATCTGAAGCTGCAAGGCCTCGGCGGCGACGTAAGGACCGGCGCCACAGCGCTCGAGATCAGCAGCGTGACCGTGCGTTTCGGCGGCCTGACCGCCTTGAACAATGTCGACATCACCGTGCCGAACGGCGGCGTGGTCGCAGTGATCGGACCTAACGGCTCAGGCAAGTCTACGCTGTTCAACGTCATCACGGGACTGGTGGAGGCGGACAGCGGGTCCATCCGCTTCCATGGCGAAGAGATCATGCATTTGGCGCCGCACCAGATCCTGGCGAAGGGCGTGGCACGCACATTCCAGAATCTGCGGCTATTTCCCAACCTGACGGTGATGGAGAACGCGCTGATCGGCCAGCACGCGCGACTGACCACGGGCGTGCTCGGCGCGATCATCCAGCCGCCCGGTACGCGCGCGGAAGAGCAGGCGGCGCGCGAGTGGGCGATGGAGATCTTTTCCATCTTTGGCAATCGGCTGACGCCACGCATAGGGCAGATGGTCAGCGGTCTCTCGTACGCCAATCGCCGCCGCATCGAGATCGCACGCGCACTGGCGTCGCGGCCGCGCATATTGCTGCTGGATGAACCGACGGCGGGCATGAATCCGGCGGAGACGCTCGAACTGGCGGAGCAAATCAAGAGCTTGAATGCGCTGGGGCTAACGGTGCTGCTGATCGAGCACAAGCTCGATGTGGTGACGACGCTGGCGGACACGGTCTATGTGCTGGACCATGGGGAAGTGATCGCGCACGGCACGCCCGCCGAAGTGCGACAGAACGACGAAGTACTGCGGGCTTACCTGGGACGCAACGCACAGGCGGCTGCCGCGGGGGTAGCGCATGTCGCGTAGAGTGCGGTCCTCTCGCTGCGTGGCAGAGGTCAAGACGCGGAGCGTCGAAGGCGACGCGGGCAACGTGAGGACGTTTCGCGCGTTGTGCCCGTCAGCCGCCGCGCTTTGCGCGCGGTCCCCTCTCGCCTCGTGGGCGAGGTGACCAGTGCTTTTGGAATTCCGCCATATCGACACCCACTATGGTGACCTTCACGTCCTGAAGGATGTGAACTACGAAATCGACGACGGTGAAATCATCGCCCTGCTCGGCGGCAACGCCTGCGGCAAGTCCACCACGATGAAGACCATCATGGGCGTCGTGCGCCCCACGCGCGGCCAGGTGATCTACGACGGCCAGCCAATCGAACGTCTGCCCACCGCCGAACGCGTGCGTCGTGGCATCGCTCCCGTGCTAGAGGCCCGTCGCCTTTTCCCCCGCATGACAGTGTTCGAGAACCTGGAAATGGGTGCCTACCTGCGCAAGCACGGCCCTGAATTCGACCAGGATCTGGAACGCGTCTACACTTTGTTTCCTCGCGTTAAGGAACGGCGCAATCAGATCGCCGGCACGCTGTCGGGCGGTGAGCAACAAATGGTGGCGATGGGGCGCGCGCTAATGGCACGGCCGCGGTTGCTGTGCATGGACGAGCCGTCGATGGGCCTGTCGCCGCTGTATGTCGAGCAAACGTTCGACATCATCCAGGAGATCAACAGGCAGGGCACGACCATCTTCATGGTCGAGCAAAATGCCAACATGGCGCTATCCATCGCGCATCGGGCATACGTGCTGCAGACGGGACAGGTCGTGCTGTCGGGAACAGCGTCGGAGCTGCGGCAGAATCCGCTGATCCGCGAGGCTTATCTCGGCGAGATGCAGGTCGCGCAGCCGATCGTATAGCAGCCTGTTGTCATCGCGGTTCAGCTGGTGCCATACCGCACCGCCTGTTAACCGGAAACCTCGCATGACCTCGACCGTCGCCTTCACGCGCCGCGCGTCTCTCGGCCTGCTTGCAGCAGGCTTGGCCGGATTGCGCACGCGCGCGGCAACGTTGCAGCCGCTGAGCCTCGGGCTGCTGCACACGCTCTCCCCCGCTCCGTTCTACATCGCCAAGGAACGTGGCTATTTCGCCGAAAGCGGCATTGACCTGACATTTCGTTTTTTTCAGGCAGCCCAGCCGATTGCCGCGGCAGCGGTGGCAGGCGACATCGACGTCGGCGTCACCGCGCTGACCGGTGGCTTTTTCAACCTGGCAGAGAAAGGCACTCTAACAGTCATCGGCGGCGCCATGCATGAAGAGAAAGGCTACGAAGGCTCCGCCATCATCGTTTCCGATGCGGCATTCAAGGCCGGGCTGACCTCGCCGGCCAAACTCGCCGGCCATAGCTTTGCCATCACTCAGTACGGCTCGTCGTTCCATTACATGCTCGGCCGTATCGCTGAGGTGGAGAAGTTCGACCCCAAGACCGTCTCGCTGCGTCCGGTGCAGCAGCTGCCGAACATGCTCGCCGCGGTGGAAACCGGGCAGGTGGACGCGACCATCGCCATCGCGTCGCAGGCCAAACCCACAGCGGCAGCCGGAAAAGTCCACATCATCGGCTGGATCGGCAACATCGTGCCATATCAGATCACCGCTGTGTTCACCACGCCGAAGATGATTGCGCAACACGCCGATGCGCTGCATCGTTTCTGCCGTGCCTACCAGATGGGCGTAACCGATTATCGTGAGGCGTTCCTACGCCTGGACGCGCAAGGCATGCCAATCATCGGGCCCAACACCGAGGCGGCGCTGCCGCTGATTACGAAATATGTGTTCACCGGCGACCCGCGTGCGCGTGAAAAGATCCTGGCTGGCGTCGGCTATTACGATGCGGGCGGCGCGTTGGACGTGGCCGACATCACCCGGCAACTGCGCTGGTTCGAGGCGCAAGGCTTGGTGCAGGGCGACGAGGACGCAGCGGCGCTGATGGATACCCGTTTCCTGCCCACCCGATGAGCAACGGCCTCCGCCTGGCACTGCGCGGCGTCTGCCACGCGTATCGCGAATTGTCCGTGCTGGAAGGCATCGACCTCACCGCGGAACCTGGCGAGGTCACAGTGCTGGTCGGCCCTTCCGGATGCGGCAAATCGACTTTGCTCGGCATCCTGGGCGGCATGCTGTCGCCCACCGCCGGCAGTGTGCGGGTTGAAGGCGAGGTACCGGACGACTGTCTGAACCCTCTCACCTATGTCTTCCAGGACTTCGCGTTACTGCCCTGGCGCAGCGTTGCCGGCAACGTGTCACTGGTGCTGGAAGGCCATCTGTCGCGTACTGATCGGGACGCTCGCGTTGCCGAAGTGCTTGCGCTGACTGGTCTGACGGACTTTGCCAAGGCTTGGCCGCGACAGTTGTCCGGCGGTATGCGCCAGCGCCTTGGCATCGCGCGGGCGCTCGCCGCGCGGCCGGCATGCCTGCTTATGGACGAGCCGCTGTCGGCGCTCGATGCGCAGACCCGCGACCTGCTGCTGGACGAATTCGCTACGCTGATCGAACGTGCGCGCACCACCACGATCTACGTCACGCACAACCTCGCCGAGGCGGTGCGGCTGGGCCAGCAGATCGTCGTGCTGTCACGCCGTCCTGGCCGCATCCGCGATGTGTTTCGCATCGATCGCCCCTTGAACGGCCGTTCCACGACCGATGCGGATTTGGTGAATGTTGAAGCGTCGCTCTGGCGGCTGATCCGTGACGATGCCGCGGCGGCCGAACGGGAGATGGAACATGCGCCGCATTGAGGGAAACGTACCATTTCGCGGCGGCGGCTTCGCGCCGACCGACAGTTTCCTGGCCGCCGCGGCAACGCTGATTGGGCTGGTCGCCTTGTGGCAACTGGGATGCTCTGCCGGCCTGATCCCCACCCTGTTTCTGCCGGCGCCGATCAACGTCGCTGCGGCGCTGTGGGCTCTCACGATCAGCGGTGAACTTTGGAAGCATCTATCGGCGTCATTGTTCCGGTTGGCGATCGGCTGGACCGCCGGCACCGTGTTCGGCATCGGCATGGGGCTGGCCGTGGGGTTATGGTCGGCCCTGCGCTCGCCCGGCAT
>JASHVB010000453.1 GCA_030039695.1 Acetobacteraceae bacterium | reverse complement strand
CACTGCGCGGGGAACGAGCGCTCGCCACAGTGCAGCAAATGCGTCCGGACCTCGTGCTGATGGATGCCGTGATGCCGGAGATGGACGGCTTCGAAACCTGCCGCCGCCTCAAACGCATGCCGGGGGCAGCGACGATTCCGGTGATCTTCATGACTGGCTTGAGCGACACAGACCATGTGATTCGCGGCCTGGAGGCGGGTGGCGTCGACTATGTCACCAAGCCGGTGGTGCCGCAGGAATTGGTGGCGAGGATTCGCGTCCATCTTGCCGGCGCGCGGCTGGTGGCGAGTGCACACGCCGCCATCGACGCCGCTGGTCACGCGCTTTTCGCGGCGGGAGCTGATGGACGGTTGCGCTGGGCCACGCCTGGTGCTGCGCGTTTGCTGGAGCGGCTCGGGGTGGCCAACGGCAATCGCCTGCCCGCGTCGCTGCACGCACTGCTGGACAATCCCGGCCGAACGGATAGGGCCGAGCTACAGGCAGCCACGAACTCTGGCGAGGAATCAGCCAGCATCGAGATACGCGCGGTCGGGCGGATTAGTCCGGACGAGGTGTTGCTGCGTGTGGCACTGGCGCAGCCGACGCAGGATGAGGCGCGTGTGCGTGCCCGCCTGCCCGTAACGCCTCGTGAAGCCGAGGTGTTGATCTGGCTGGCCCGCGGCAAATCGAACCGCGATATTGGCGAGATTCTCGGCCTCAGCCCACGCACAGTGAACAAGCACCTCGAGCAAATCTACGCCAAGCTCGGGATCGAGAACCGCTCGTCGGCGGTCGCTTTGACGCTGCAGGCATTAGCGACGTCGGTCTGAGCCTATCCAGCGCATGGCCGGGGCGGCGCTTGGTCGCGGTACACAAGTGTGTCTGTCGGTTTCCGGAAATGCGCGGACTCGATGACGATTCGGCGAATTTGCCCAATCCTGCACGGCGGAAGCGCTACAGGGGGCCATCCATCTCTTGCACGTGCGCTTTTTCTCCGAGTTTACCAACCTGCGGACAGGCGAGCATTGCGAGGACCCGAATGCGATGTTCGCCACCATCCTGACCGAGCCTACCAATTTCGGCCAGAACGAACGAAATGGCCTCACGGACGCATGATATGATGCGCTGAAACACGTGTCTCGTGGCGCGGGCCGAGGCCGAGGCGATCTCCCGCTGGAGGTCGCTTCGGCGCGATCGGCCCTCACAACGACCGGGGTGACCGGGTCATCCCACTTCCACCACGGCATCCACCGCGAACGCGCCATGCCCCTCGGGCATTGCGAACACCGGGTTCAGATCTACCGACCGCAGCCGCGGCCCCGCTGCAGCCGCGAATGCCGACAGCCGGGCCAGCATCTGCGCCAGCGCATGGATGTCCACGGCAGGCCGTCCCCGTGCCCCCAGTAGCAGCGGTGCTCCCTTGATCGAGCGTATCATCTCCTCCGCCACACCCGCGTCGAATGGGCAGCGCCGGAACACCACATCCTTCATCACTTCAACAAAGATTCCGCCCAGTCCGAACATCGCGATCGGCCCGAACACCGGATCGCGATGGATGCCCAGGATGCACTCCACGCCACCCTGCAATTGTTTCGCCACGAGCACGCCCTCGATGCGCGCGTCCGGTGCCGCGCGCTTCGCTCGCGCGATCAGCAGGTCGTAGGCGTCTCGCACGGCCGGGTCGGACGAAACTCCCAGCAGCACGCCGCCGATTTCCGACTTGTGCAGGATGTCGGGTGAGAGGATTTTCATGACGACAGGGAAGCCGAACACCTCCGCCGCCGCCACCGCCTCGTCCGCGCTGGTGCAGACTTGCTCCGGCGCCGACGTGATTCCCGCAGACGCAAGCAGCCGTTTTGCCTCGGCCTCGGACGGAGTGCCAGCCGGCAAGGTTACCGCGTGCAGCGCCGGTGGCGGTGCGCACGGCGGGGCCGCGAACGCGCGGCCGAAGCGGCCCATTGCATCGATCGCCACCACCGCGCGCGTTGGGTCCTCGTGACACACCCAGCCGTCCGCTTCTAGCTCCTCGATCCGGTCGCGTGGCGCGATGATCGACAGCACGTACAGGCGGTCGGTATATTTTGCCTTCGCCAGGTTCAGTTGCTCGCGGGTCAGCGGCCAGCGTCGCGACGACGCGGTCATGCTGAAGAACCCTAGGATCGAGGAATACCCGCCATCGCGCAGCACCGCCTCGGCGAACTTGTTGATCAGCGTCACGTCGTTGCCCACCTGCGCTGTAGCGTCGATCGGGTTGCGTGGCGCGCAGAACGGTACCAACTCACGCAGGTATTTCTGAGACGCTTCCGGCATCTCCGGCATCGCCAGGCCGACATCGGTCGCCACGTCGCTGATCAGGACGCCCGCGCCCCCCGACACGGTGATGACGCCCAGAGTGTTCTTCACCGGGTAAATTTTTCGCGTCGCGGTGTGGGCAATGTCCAGCATCTCTTCCGAGTTGCGCGCACGCACCACGCCGAATTCGCGCATCACCGCCTCGGTCACTGCATCGTCGCCGGCGATCGAGGCGGTATGTGATTTCGCTGCCTTGCCGCCGAGTTCGCTGCGGCCAACCTTCTGCATGATCACTGGCTTCTTGGCAGCACGCGCGACTTCCAGAGCAGCGATCAGGTTCGGCGCCTCGCGGATGCCTTCCAGATAAGCGGCGATCACGTCGACTTCAGGATTTTCCGCCACCCAGCCGATGCATTCGCCGACCGTCACGTC
>JASHVB010000452.1 GCA_030039695.1 Acetobacteraceae bacterium | reverse complement strand
CGCGCGTGGGAGTGATGTGCGCAGAACTTGCAAATCTCGAGAAAATCGGCTGTGTATCAGAGACTTACTGAAAGGAAGGGCGTCGTGGATCAGGTCACTTCCCGCAAGCCACTCATCTCCGAGGCAGAACGCGGCCTACGACAGGAAGCCATCAATTATGGCCGGGGTGGCGTGCGCCCTGAGGGCCTTTCTGCGTCGCCCGAGGCCGAGGCGCTGTTTGAGCGTTACATTGAGGATGAGCGTACCGACGAGGAACTGACTCAGGCCATTCTGAATCTGCATCGCGCATGAGCGGCGATGCAGATGATCCGCGGGCACGACGGGCGAATCAGAAACGGACTGAAGCTGACCTCGTAATTAGGTGGAGAGCCGGGCTTTATAAAAAGCCGATCACTGGCGAATTTGATGTAGCCTACCTTCAGGCTATCCACGCCCACATTTTTCAGGACGTACCGCGCCACCAGCCAGGTGTCATCCGCGATGACATGGGCTCATGGATCAAACTGCGCGAGCTCGAGGGGAAGCCGGGCTCATACGAAGTCAGCTACATGGAGGGTCAGCATGCGACAGATAGCTATCGGCGACATCACCATCGACGCGGTTATCGAACGTGAAGGGCCCTGGCGCCGGCCACAGGACTTTTTCCCATTGTACGACGAGGCGACGTTCATGCGACATCTACCGGTGCTGGAGCCGGAAGTTTTCGATGTCGCCTCGGGGCGGATGTGCATCACGTATCAGACCTTCGTAGTTCGGACGCCGCATCACACGATCCTGGTCGACACATGCACGGGCGAGGACAAAGGCCATCCGCCGCCGTTCGACTTTCCCGGCAAAGAGCGGTGGCGGAACGAACTACTCGGATTGGATGTAAGCTACGAACAAGTCGACTATGTGTTCTGCACACATCTGCATATCGATCACACGGGCTGGAACACGACCCTGCGCGACGGGCGCTGGGTCCCGACGTTCCCGAATGCGAAATACGTGTTCCACAGACGCGAATATGCCGCCTGGGAAGCGGAGCATGCTAAGGGCGCCAATCCGCCCGGCACGGTATTCCGCGATAACTGCCTGCCGATCGTGGAAGCCGGCCAGGCGCTGCTGGTGGATGACGATTATGCCCTGGACGACACCATCACGTTGACGCCGACGCCGGGCCATTCACCCTGTCATTGTTGCGTCAATATTTTCTCCCGCGGTCAGCGTGCGGTGGTGACCGGGGATATGATGCACCATGCGATCCAATGTCGGGAGATCGACTGGTCCCCTGGCGTTGACTGGGATCCGAAACAGGCGGCTGTCTCGCGGCAGTTGTTTTTGTCGTCTGTCACAGATACCGATACGCTGCTGCTGCCGATCCACTTCCCGGCACCAACCGTCGGCGTGGTGACGACTGACGGGGAACGGTTCAACTATCGGTTCAAGCGAGCGTAGCAGCAGCAAGAGGGAGTAAGGGAGATGGCTACGACTACGTTCGAAGTCGGCGACATCACGATCCATCGGGTCGTGGAGCAGGAAGGCCCGCTGTTCAACCCGCTCGAGTTTTTCCCGACCTTGACGCCGGAATTGCTGGCGGAAAATCGCAACTGGATGACGGAGGGAGGCTACCTCGATAGACATAACGGACAGGTCATCATCTGCATCCAGTCGTATCTGGTGCGCACGAAGCACCATACTATTCTGATCGATAGCTGCGTTGGCAACCATAAGCCACGACCGACGCGGCCATTCTGGCATATGCTCAACACCAACAAATTCGAAAAGAGCCTGGCGGACACCGGCGTTGGGTTGGAGCAGATTGACTACGTCATGTGTACCCATCTGCATGTCGATCACGTAGGCTGGAACACCAAGCTAGAGGACGGTCGCTGGGTGCCTACCTTCCCAAAGGCCAGATATGTCTTTGCTGACAAAGAGCTTGCGCACTGGACAGAAACAGAACGGCAGGATCCGTCGGCCGCACCCTGGATCACCGACTCCGTACTGCCGATCATCGCCGCGCAGCGAGAG
The DNA here is from genome assembly GCA_030039695.1 of Acetobacteraceae bacterium. Next base: position 599 of record JASHVB010000452.1, on the reverse strand, counting down.
GAAGTCGTAACCAGCGCACATCAGTTCAACGACGTCGTCCAGCTCATACCGACACCGGGGCATACGATCGACCACTATTCGGTCCGTCTCGGCCGGCCAGGGGCTGATGCGGTAATCACCGGCGATATGATCCATTCGCCGTTACAGGCGCGGTATCCGGAACTCGGCATGCGAGCGGACTACGATTCGCCGCAAGCCGGCGTGTCACGCCGGAACCTGTTCGGCGATCTGTGCGACACGTCGACGCTGGTCTGCACAGCACATTTTCCGTCGCCATCGTCCGGCCGTATCACGCGCTGGGGTGACGGATTTAGGTTCGCCTCGGTTTGACCGGCGGCGTCGCCTCCGGGGATCGTTCTGCAGTCTTGACGTTGCCGACGCGAATGTCGACATGCAAGACTCTGGGGAGCGTGCTCATTGTCCAGCATCGAAAGGCAAAGCCGATAAAGAACCGGCCGATGGTGCCCGTCTTTGACAGTGTCTGAGCACATAGCGGGGGTGGCGGATGGCCGGATCCTCGTGATTTCAGTATGTTATGCGCAGGCGACCGCAGGTCCGAGCGAAAAATCCTAGATACATGGGTTGACGAGATAGGGCTT
>JASHVB010000451.1 GCA_030039695.1 Acetobacteraceae bacterium | reverse complement strand
CCTTCCTGAATGAAACCAAGCAGAGAATTCAGGACGACCACAGCAAAAATAATGATCGCATCGACCCACAGATTCAGCATCAGCTTGACGAATCCGGCGACAAGCAGGACGTAGATCAGGATGTTGTGGAATTGCGACAAGAGCCGCGTAACCGGGCCGCGCTTCCTGCCTTCGGGAAGTCGATTAGGACCATAGCGTTGCAAACGTCTCGCCGCCTCGTCGGCGTCGAGCCCCTTCGCGGTGCTCGTCCCTAGTCGCTGCACAACCTCATCTACTGCCAAGGCGTGCCAGCTCGGAATCTCGGCGATTCGGACGGAGTTGTCCATTTCCAACCTCGTTTCCTCTCCGCTTCAGCCACAGATCGTCGCATGTCATCACAATTGACTCAATCTCGGGGCACCTCGTGGAATCTCGACGAACCTGACGGTCACCACGGCGGGCCGCGCATTACGAACCACGGATTACCCGGGAGAGTGGCTCCCGTAATGGAGGGCGCGAATGGGGAAGTCGACGTTTGCGGACGAACAGATGGTTGCGATCGTCCGTGCGGCAGATCGAGATCCGAATTGTGAGGTGGCTAAGCGCGACAGGATCGCCGAGCCGACGATCAACACGAGCACGACGCCGCATTGCTTGCCGTGCTGCGGTACCTGCGAACGCGAAGCGAGCAAATCACCGCGGATGCGGTTACGCTGATGATCATGCAGGAATCAGGTTTGGACGCTTCTGGGTGCATCGATCGTTCGAAGCGCACGGGATCGAAAGCCAACCAGTCGATCTGGCTTCGATCGCCGTGCCGCCTCGCCGCCGCATCAAACGCTCCACGCGGAAATCGCGAAATCAAATGCTCACGGGGCTAAGTTACGCACTCAGAGCGATACGATCTGTGAACCAGATCACATGCGGTCCGCCGAAAGTGAGGTATCTGATTAATGACAGATCTTGCACCAGGTTTTCAGGTCACCGATCGGAGATGACCTACCGCCTCGGAATGCGGCGCCGAGTTTGATCGAGTGCAGCAAACTCACCGTGTTGCCTGGTCCGACTCGTCTAGGGGGGAACCAAAATGCCGAATATTCCCGCGAATTATGTGCGACTGGCTGGGAGCGAGCGCAAACCGGGGTCAACCGCACGGCGGCTCGGTCCGGCGGACGAGACCGAAACCTTCACTGTTACGATCACCGTCCGGCGTCGGCCGGATGGACCGCCGGTTCCAGACTTCGACCACTATCGTCGGACCCCGCCTGCAGAACGCCGGCGGATGCCGCAAGACGATTTCGCGAGACAGTATGGCGCGGAGCCGACCGACATCGACAAAGTCGTGGCGTTTGTCCAATCCCACGGTCTCACCGTTATCGAAACGAGCGCCGCGCGACGGGCGGTTGTCGTTTCGGGGACGGTTGCGCAGTTCAACCAGGCATTCGGCATTGAACTTGGCCGCTACGAGCATCTGGTTCGGCATAGCCGTGGCGGCTTGCCACGCGCCGAGACATATCGCGGTCGCGAGGGTGTTATTCACATACCGAGAAGCCTCGAGGGAATCATTCTGGGCGTGTTCGGACTTGACAACCGTCGCATCACCAAGCGTGCGGCCAACGACCCGCCGAACACCAATCCGATCACCGTTCCGGAAGTCACCCAGCTTTACGATTTCCCACCGAACTTCGCCGCCGGGCAAACCATCGCGATCCTGTCCGAAGACGGCTACGCCCTCGCTGACCTGCACCAGTACAATACCACACTACCGGCGACGTTCTCGGTTCCGGATCCCACCGACATCACGGTTCGTGGACCGGGCAATCTGGGCTTCGACCCGGTCGGCGAGACGACCCAGGACATCTCGATCGCCGGCGCAGCCGCGCGAGGCGCATCGCTCGCAGTCTACTTCACAACCTATGATCAAGTCGGCTGGGTGGACTTGCTGCTGCGGGTGGTTCATCCAAGCCCTGGCGATCCACTTTGTTCAGTCCTCTCGACGAGCTTCTACGTATCGAACGGCGACGACGCGGCCGAACTTGCCGCGGATGGCGTCTCCGTTGCCTGGGTCAATGCGGTCTCGGCGGCGCTGCAGGACATGGCGATCCAGGGGGTCACGTTCTGCACCGTGTCCGGCGATTACGGCGTCAATTGCTCGGCCTATGGCGGCGCGCCGTCGGATGGCGTTCAGCATGTGGTCTATCCGGGCAGCGATCCCTGGGCGTTGTGCTGCGGTGGCACCACGATCGGCGATATCATTGGCAACACCTGTGACGAGTGGAACTGGAATGACCCTGCTCCCGGGCAGTTCTGGGGAACGACCGGCGGCGGAGTAAGCGACTTTTTCAATTTCCTGCCCTCATACCAGGTCGACGCGGGCGTCCCCGTCTCGCTCAAGGACGGTCACGTTGGCCGCGGTGTGCCTGACGTAGCCGCCAACGCCAGCTACAACAGCGGATATCAGATCATCATCAATGGCGCACCCGCCATCGGCAATGGAACGAGCGCGGCGGCACCGCTCTGGGCCGGCCTCATTGCCATCCTCAACGCGGCGCTCGGCGAGAGCGTCGGATTCGTCAATCCCGTTCTGTACGCGCTCGGGTCCAGCGTTTTTCGTGACATCGTCGCACCACCCGGCCCACTGACCAATGGAAATGGCGGCGTGCCCGGATATCCCGCGGGTCCGGGATGGGATGCCTGCACCGGATGGGGCAGTCCGAAGGGTGTCGCGCTGCTGCACGGCCTCAAGCACTTTTTTGGGCCGGCGATCGCCGTCGATCTCCAGGACAATCTGCAATTCGCCACCGTCTGCACCGGTCCGAAATTCCTGACGCTGAGGGTCTATAATGTCGGCAATCGCGACCTGTTCATTCTGAGCATCACACGCATTCTTGGGTCAGCCGACTTCACGGTACTGTCGATGCCGGCCACGCCGTTGGCGATCGCACCCGGTGCCGAGGTGAGTTTCACGATCGCGTTCAATCCCACAACACATGGGCCGCTGGAGACAGCGACGTTCCAGATCGTGAGCAACGATCCGGTGACACCGAAGTTCGACGTCGATGCAGCCGGACGCGGCGGTGCGGGTGCTCTTGAAACGATCATCGCCGGACAGGGCTACTTCGGCAAATGTTGCGTCGGGTCCTTTGTCGACGACGATCTGGAGTTGAACAATCGCGGACCATGTAGTTTGTCGATCCTGGGCGCCTCGTCGTCCTCGGGAGAGTTCGAGACACCGACGGTGATTTCCTATCCGCTGACCATCGCGCCCGGTGCGTCGCTCTCACTACCGATCCGTTTCCGGCCGACCAGCTTCGGGCCGAAGGCCGCGGTCATCACTGTGCTGAGCAACGATCCTACGGGGCCGAAGACTGTACCAGTGTCCGGCGACGCCCCAACTGGCAAACTTGCCGTGACCGGTTCGACGTTCTTCGGAGAGGTCAAGGCGTGCTGCTGCGCCGAACGCACGATCTCAATCTGCAACGTGGGAGAGTGCAAGCTCGACGTGACGAGCGTTGCCTTCAGGCGCAAGAACCGTCATTGGAGGCTAATCAACAACCCGTTTCCGGCTACCGTGCACCCAGGCTCATGCTTGGGCGTCGTCATCCGCTATGATGCGCGGGAGAAATATCCCCACTCGTGTGACCTGGTGATCACAAGCGATGACCCGGTGACACCGGTCAGGATGTTGGAGGTAGTGGCGACGACCGCTTGGGCCGACTGCTGCCGCAAATGCTGCGATGATTGCCGGAAGGGCTGTTGCGAGAAGCAACACGCCGACTCGTGCTGCTGCCGCAAGTGTTGTCACGACGACGCCGATTTGCATGCGGAATACGCAGATGCGGACGAACGGGACAATTAACCAGAGTGGGCGTCAATTGCTCTGCCTTGCTTCGCCCGGAAACTGGCGATTCGCTCTCGATCAGATCGCCTTGCAGTGCGTACGATCGGTCAACGCCATCGCAGACGAAGGTGACGACATGCAGGCTGGCAAGTCTGATCACTGAACCCGGGCAGTGACATCAGGGAGGCCGACACGGCGTTCATGTCACCGAACTCGACCAACCTGTTTCGGGCAGCTCGACATCGGAACAGCAGCTGAACCTCCGGTGGTTACGGCAATTGGCCGCGTATATCGGGCTGATCGCCGCCACCGATGCGCAGCGACTATCCCGAGAAAGCTGCGACAAGGGAGCATAGCAGATCAGTCAAATCTTGGACCCTGGCGAGGCGAAGCGTCGCCGTAGCACCTTGCCACCACGCCAGTGCCGCCTGATCGCTGCGACCCTCAGTGGCACAACTGATGCCGAAACCATCTCCCGATGCTGTTCGGCTTCCGCTATGATCCTACCAACGGCGGATGTGACTCATGTCGTGGTGAGCGAACTGGTATCAAAGTTGAGAATACCGGCGGGCGCATCGGTGCGTGCCCTGTTGTCGTCTCATCGCCGTTGTAGTCCGCTCGCAGACTCCGATTTGGACCTCACCTGTGGAGGGTATCTTATGCGTCGACTGGCCTGGCTTCTTATTC
>JASHVB010000450.1 GCA_030039695.1 Acetobacteraceae bacterium | reverse complement strand
CATTGCCCTCCGCCTGGAGGCGATAGACTTCGTTGCCCGCCGTGTCCGTGTCAGCCGTAGCGCCCGTTTGCGCCGTTTGTTCGGTTTGTGTCGTTTGTTCGGTTTGTGCCGGTTGGGCTGCTTGCTGCCCAGCTGCGCCGGCCTTCTTGCGATACCAGGCGATCAACTTGTCAGCTGTGACCGTGACGTTGCCCCGCACCGCCTTTGCGTCGCCGCGGGCGATCACCTCGTGATCGGCCTGGCGCCACTCGATCCCATCGACCGCAGTGATCGAGATCGGACCTCCGTGCGAGAGGTCAATCTGCTGCGCCGTCGCGGTTCGCGGCAGAACAGCTAATGCGAGGGCCGCGACGCTGAGGATCTGAAACGCGGCATTCACGGCGTGGCGCTGTTCAGCACAAGATGGGCCGGACCGGCGAACTGGATGATGGTGCCCTTGTCGAGCAGGGTGAAACCATGGGCGTCCAACGTGCCGAACGGGCCTTCGGCATGCACCGGCTCAGCACCGGCTGCGGCCGAATTCTTCAAGTCCACTGTTGCGCTGGCGGTGGTCATGGTCGTGCCGTCATCGCGATACAGAGTGACGTCGTGCGACAGATCAAGCTCGTCGCGGTGCTGCGTGTACACCCCCTGCTTGGCCTGCAGCATCAGCCACGTGCCATCGGTTAGCGTGATGTCGCCCTTGGGCAGCGTCAGGTTGATCCGCTCCGGTGCGACCTGCTGCGCGACGGACGCCGTGAGCGTGTAGGGGCGCCCTTGCTGGTCCACACCCCGATAACGCGCGTCGGTCATCCGTGCGCCCTGGACTGTCCCGCTGACACCGGCGAACGACATTCGGGTCTGATCGGCCACGCGGTCCAATTCCGGCCACAGCGCAATCGTGGACAGCAGCGCGAGCGCGACGACCGGCAGCAGCCACTTCGTTAGGTTGATCAGTACGCGCCGCCGGGCCAGGTGGCGCTGGCTTGGCATGCGATGCATGCGCGCTGCCGCGGTGGCAATGAGGCGCACCGCCGGCCGGCGCTGGGGGGCATCTAGGACGGGCCTCGAGCGCATGCTCATGCCAGCCCCGCCCGAAGTAGATCATGGATATGCAGAATGCCGATCGGCTGGCAGTTTGGGTCGACCACGAAAAGTGCGGTGATTGGTCGTTCAGGGGCGTTCATGACACGAAGGGCTTCGGCCGCCAGCGCCTCGGGCCCGATGACACGGGGTGAGGCGGTCATGATTTCGCCCACGCGCCGCGCGAGCAAGCCAGGACCCATCGCGCGTCGCAGGTCGCCATCGGTCAGGATGCCCGCCAGCCGCGCATCCGGTGCAACGACGCCGAGGCAGCCGAACCGCTTCTCGGTCATCAGCAGCAGCGCACGGTCCATTGGCATGTCCGGTGCGGCCAACGGCATCGCCTCGCCGGTGTGCATCAGTTCCCGCACGCGGCGGAGCCGGGCACCGAGCCTCCCGCCCGGATGAATCCGGTGGAAGTCCGAGGCGGTAAACCCACGCCCGGTCAACAATGCGACTGCGAGAGCGTCGCCCAGCGCCATTTGCATGGTGGTGGACGTGGTGGGGGCCAGCCCCATGGGACAAGCCTCGGCTGCCGAGGGCAGCACCAGCGCCACGTCGGCGGCGGTGGCCAATGCGGAACCTGCCCGCGCGGTTATCGCGACCAATGGCAAAGCGAATCGGCGGGTGTGAGCGACGAGGTCGGCCAGTTCGGCGGTTTCACCGGAGTTGGACAGCGCCAGTACCGCGTCGCCAGGTACGACCATCCCAAGGTCGCCGTGCGACGCCTCGGCGGGATGGACGAACAACGCGGGTGTGCCAGTCGAGGCTAAGGTGGCCGCAATCTTGCGGCCGACGAGGCCGGACTTGCCCATACCACTGACCACCACGCGACCGCTCGCCGACGCTAGCAGATCGACGGCGCGGGTAAACGTCTCGTCCAGGCCGGCGGCCAGGGCTCGCAAACCTATCGCCTCGGTAGCCAGCACCGAACGCGCCACATCGAGATCGGCCCGGGTGGCGGTGACGACGGCGGCGACGGTCATGGGCGACAGAGCCCCGCGACGGTGTTGCAGCGCATCACCCTTCTATGAGCATGGGCACCGGGAAGGGTCAACCATCGGTACTTGTCGAAAAGTTACGTGGGAACACAGCGCCGGTGGCCGTGTGGTACTGCGGTTGTCACGCCGCCGTGAGTTAATGGGCGAAAATGTCCGGATTTTCATAACCAAGCACGTCCAGACGAGCGCGTGCCGGCAGGAACGTGAAACAGGCTTCGGCGAGATCCAGCCGCTTCTCACGCACGAGCAGAGCTTCCAGTTTCAACCAGAGCGCGTGGAGATGCAGGACATCCGATGCGGCATAGGCGAGTTGTTCCGCAGTCAGCTCGACCGCGCCCCAATCCGACGTTTGTTGCTGCTTCGACAAGTCTATCCCCAGCAGCTCCTTTGAGAGATCCTTCAGGCCATGGCGATCTGAAAATGTGCGCGTGAGTCGGGCGGCGATCTTGGTGCAGCGTACTGGCGCGACGGTGATGTCCAGGCTGTGCTGCAAGACAGCGACGTCAAAACGCGCGAAGTGCATCAGCTTGACCGTGGCGGGATCTGCCAACAGACGTTTCAGGTTCGGGCAATCGAACCCGCGCCCGCCCAGCGAAGGCGGAGTGAGCTGGACCAGATGCGCATGCCCATCGCCAGCGGAAAGCTGCACCAGGCAGAGGCGGTCCCGGTGAGGGTTTAGCCCCATCGTTTCGGTGTCGACGGCGACCATCGGGCCGAGATTACAGCCTTCCGGCAGGTCATGCTGGTGCAGGTGAATCGTGCCGCCCGGCATGAATTGGGTGGTGCTCATGCCCTATTTGACCACCAACGACTGACAACTGCCATGGTGCCCAGGAGAAGACTCGAACTTCCACGACCTCGCGGCCACAGGTACCTGAAACCTGCGCGTCTACCAATTCCGCCACCTGGGCATCAGGGCGCTCCGCACGAGACGGAACAGCGGCAGGGGGCGCGGTGTAGCGGCCGGCTTGGCGTGCGTCAACGGGCGGGATCACCGCTGTTTTCCTGGGGCGCTTCCCAGGCAATCATGCGCGGGACCTGGGGAAAGGAACCGACATGGCCGTACGCACCGGCGGCGTCCGATGGTCGCTGATGTTCTTTCTGCTCGCACCGATCACCTTCGTTATGTCGCTGGACCGCACGGCCATTGCCGTCGCCGCCCCGGCTATTCAGCACGAGTATGGCTTCTCCCTGCTCGAAATGTCGGTGATCCTGACCAGCTTCTCCTGGACCTATGCGCTGCTGCAGGTCCCCGGCGGCTGGCTGGCGGAGCGCTTCGGTCCGCGTCGCATGCTGTTCTGGGCCAACAGTATGTGGTCACTGCTGACGGCGGCGACGCCGCTCGGGTTCAACCTGGCCTCATTCGTCGCGCTGCGTGCGCTGCTGGGCGTTGGCCAAGCTGCCGACTGGCCAAGTTCGATCGTCGCCATCCGCCGTTGGTTTCCGCTGCGCGAACGGGGCAAGGGTAACTCCATCCTGCTTGGCGGGCTGTATCTCGGACCAATCGTCGCCGCGCCGATCACCACCTGGGTGATCGTGGCGTTCGGCTGGCGCTGGGCGTTCTACAGCTACGGCGCCCTGGGCATCTTGTTGGGCATTGCGTGGTGGGCATTCTTCCGCGACCACCCGGCGGAGCATCCGAACATCAGCCCCGAGGAGATGGCATTGATCGGCGAGGGTGCAGAGCACCAGGCGCCGCCAATCCCACCCCGAGCCTTCGCGCGCTGTCTGAGGGAAGTTCAGTTCTGGGCGATCGGGGTACAGTACTTCTTTCTGGTGATGATTCAGAGCTTCTATGGAACCTGGCTGCCAACTTACCTGGTCACTGCGCGACACCTCTCGCTGAAGGCTATGGGGATCTACGCATCGCTGCCGTGGGTGGCGATGTTCTGTTCTGTCTTCATCACGGGTGCGGTGGCGGATGCACTTCTGCGCCGGACGGAATCGGTTTGGGCAACGCGCGTGCCGCTGGCGATTGGCGGGTTCCTGGTGGGCGCGGTTGCGCTGATGGCGGCGGCGCAGGCGTCGGGCGTGCCGCTGATGCTGGCGCTGCTGTGCGTGTCATTGGCGTCGGTCGGCGTGACGCAGGTGTCGATCTGGCCGTCCACGCAGGATTTGGGGCGCGGTGCGACGGGCTTGGTTTCCGGCTGGACAAACTTCTGGGGCAATGCCGCAGGCGTGGCGGGGCCGATGCTGATGGCCGCGCTGGTGAAATGGACCGGAAGCTGGTCGGGCGCGATGATCGGCATCTCGTTGTCGGGCGTGGCGGGAGCGGTGCTGTGGTTATTCGTGCAACCGCAACGACCGCTGACGGCACTGACGCCGGCGGACCCGATCGAGGTACGCGCCGAACGCACCTGAAGGGTCGCTCGTGCACTGCCCCGTCGGTACGGACGCTCCGATGTCGAACCCGATCACGCAACGGCGGGTGACATGATGCTCATCGTCCCGGCGGGGAGACTATGAGCCAAGAAACTTCCGCAACAGGCGCTCGATCAACAGAGGTTGCTCCAGCACCGACGCATGCCCCGCCGACGGAACGATCTCCAGCCTCGCACCTGCAATATGATCGCGCAACCATGCACCCGCGTCCTGAAACGCCTGCCCCTCTTCCGAACCGTACAGAACCAGCGTTGGCGTCTTGATGCGGGGCGCCAAGTCGCGTAGGTCGGCTGCGCCCAGCGCTTCGCATGCCAGCGCATAACCCTCGCCACTGCACGCGCGGAACGTCTCGCGCACCAGCTTCACCGCTGGCGGCTCGGCCGCAACAAACCCCGGCGTGAACCAGATTGTCTCGATCGTCGGCAGCAACGAGGCGGCGCCGTCCTTGCGCGCTGCCGCGGCGCGCACCACCCACATGTCGCGCGCCTCGTCCGTGTAGCGTGGTGTGGTGTCGCACAGCACCAGCTTGTCGGTCATCGCTGGCTGGGTCGCGGCGAAACACTGCGCGACCAGACCGCCGAGCGAGATGCCCATGATGTGCGCCTTCGCCACGCCTTCGCGCCGCATCACCGCGGCAAGCTGTGCCGACAGTTCCTCAATGCCATATGGCACCGCCGGCAGCGGCGTCTCGCCATGGCCGGGAAAGTCGTAGCAGAGCAGCGTGTACTTGTCGGTCAGCCCCCCGAGACTGTCCCACAGGTGATGCGTCATCCCCAGGCAGTGCAGCATCACCAGCACAGGGCCGCTGCCAGCGCGATGCACTCGGACGGCAGCGGGGTCAAGCGGTGCTGTGAGGCGGGCTGACATCCGTGCGTCTCCTGGTCCGATTCGTTGCCGGCGGTTATACGGGCAAAGGCCTCGCAGGCAAGGGACGACGGGAATGCAAGTTCTTATTGTAGGAGGCGGAATCGGCGGACTGGCGGCGGCACTGTCGCTGCATCAGGTTGGCATCCCCTGCGCCGTATTCGAGCAGGTGCGCGCGCTGCGTGAGCTCGGCGTCGGCATCAACACACTGCCGCACGCCATCAAGGAACTGGCTGCGCTGGGCTTGCTGCCAGCGTTGGACCGGGCGGGCATCCGCACACGCGAGCTGATCTACGCCAATCGACTCGGCCAGGTGGTGTGGCGCGAGCTGCGTGGCACCGACGCCGGTTTCGATATGCCACAGTTCTCCATCCATCGCGGCAAGTTGCACACCGTTCTGTTGGATGCCGTGCGCGAAAGGCTTGGCGTAGACGCGGTGCGCACCGGTAGTCGTCTTGTGTCTTTCGTCGAGCGCGACGACCGTGTGATCGCACGCTTTGAGTACCGCGATGGGGCCGACTCGATTGAGGTGGAAGGCGACGCGCTGATCGGCGCCGACGGGATCCATTCGGTGGTGCGCGCGGCGTACTATCCCGCCGAGGGGCCGCCGGTGTGGAATGGCACAATGCTGTGGCGGGGTGCGGCGGACTGGCCCCACTATGTTGATGGCCGCACCATGGTGATCGCCGGTGGCATGGGAGGCAAATTCGTATTCTATCCGATCCACGCCGATCCGGGATCGCCGAACACCCGCCTGACCAACTGGGCGGTGATGGCACAAATCGGCGATGGTGCCGCCGCGCCGCCGCGCCGCGAGGACTGGAACCGAACCGGCGACTGGAACGAGATCGAGCCCTTCATGCGCAATCGCTTCCGGCTGGATTTTGTTGATCCGCTGGCGCTGATTCGCGCGAGCAGCGTGCTCTACGAGTATCCCATGTGCGACCGCGATCCACTGCCGCGCTGGTCGTTCGGTCGCGTGACGTTGCTCGGTGACGCGGCGCATCCGATGTATCCGGTCGGATCGAACGGCGCGAGCCAGGCGGTGCTGGATGCGCGTTCCCTGGCACGTTGGTTGACGCAGAGTGCATCGGTCGCTGAGGCACTGGCGGCCTATGATGCCGAACGACGGCCGATGACCGCGGAGATCGTGCTGAATAATCGTAAGGGCGGGCCCGAACGCGTGATCGACGTGCTGGAGCAACGCGCTCCAGATGGGTTCACGGACGTCGATGCGGTGGCGTCGTACGCCGAACGCGAGGCGATTGTGCGTGGCTATGCGTCGATGGCCGGGTTTGCCAAGGAGCAGGTGAACCGGAAGATATAAGGATGAGTCATCATTGCGAGGAGCGCAGCGAGCAGGCAATCTTTCGCAGGCAATCGCCCGCTGCTTCGCTCCTCGCAACGACAACGGTGGAGACTTCCAATGACCACGCCGCTTGCCGGCATTACGGTGCTGGACTTCGGCCAGATCTTCCAAGGCCCCTATGCCGGATTCCTGTTGGCCAAGGGCGGCGCCGACGTGATCAAGATCGAGCCACCCGGCGGCGAGCCGCTGCGCCGGCGCGTTATCGCCACCGGCGGCGAGACCACACTGCCGATGGCGATGCTGAACGCCAACAAGCGCGCCATCACGCTGAACTTGAAATCGGCGCGCGGACAGGAATTACTGCACCGGATGGTCGCCCGAGCCGATGTGCTGCTAGAGAACTTCTCGCCAGGGACCATGGGCGATCTCGGCGTTGGGTATGACGAACTCAGAAAGACCAATTCCCGGCTGATCTACGCGACGGGCACCGGGTTCGGTATCAGCGGTCCGGACCGCGACAATTTGGCGATGGATTTCACCATACAGGCGGCGTCCGGGATCATGAGCATCACTGGCGCGCCCGATGGCCCGCCGATGAAAGCCGGCCCGACACTGGTGGATTTCATGGGTGGCATCCACCTCTACGCCGCTATTGTCACGGCGTTGTTGCAGCGTGACCGCACCGGCGAAGGGCAGTTGGTAGAAGTGGCGATGCAAGAAGCCGTATATCCTTCACTTGCATCGAGTTACGATTACTATCATCGCACCGGCAAGGAGCCGCCGCGCGCGGGCAACCGCCAGGCCGGCCTGTCGAGTGCGCCATACAATGCATTTCCTACCAATGATGGATGGGTCGCGATCCACGTTGTCACCGAGGGTCATTGGCAGAACCTGCTGAGGGCCATGGGTCGCGAAGACCTACTCGACGATCCGCGCTTCCGCACCAACGCCGATCGCGCCAACAACATGGCGGCGACCGAGGCAGTGGTCACTGAATGGACCACATCGCTTGGCAAGATGGAGGTTGCCGCCGCCGCCAAACGCTACAAGGTTCCCTGCGCAGCGGTGCGAAATGCGGTGGATGTGATGAACGATCCACACATGCACGAACGCGGCATGTTGCAGCGGATCCAACATCCGTCATTAGGCGAGATCGTCGTGCCGAACTCGCCGCTTCGGCTGCATGGTGCTGACCGGGTGCTGCCGGTGCCGAGTCCAAAGCTCGGAGAGCATAACGTAGACGTTTATTGCGGCTGGCTGGGAATGCCGGAGTCGGACATAACGGCGCTCATTGCGGACGGAGTGATCTGACCTTGTCGCAGCGAGATACCCGTTCACCGATTCAGCCGCGCCGCTTCGGCCATCACATCGATTGCACTCGGATCGCGCGACCGTACCGTCAGCGATGCGGCGCCTGAATCCTCCCAGGCGCGAAAACGTTGCTTGATGCGTGCTGGCGGGCCGACCAGCGACTTCAGGTCCACCCATTCGTCCGGCACGGCCGCAGCAGCTTCATCCTTGCGGCCAGCGAGGAACAGCTCCTGAACGCGCTCCGCGGCGTCGCCAAAACCACGACGGAGCATCATGTCCTTGTGGAAATTCTTGTGACGATGCCCCATGCCGCCGACGTATAGCGCGACTTCCGGCTTCAGCGCGGCCAATGCTTCCTTGACATCATCGTGCACCCGCACATGGACGGACGCACGGATTTCGAAATCGCGCAAGCTCTTCGCGTTGCCGGCGCGGCGAAAGCCTTCCTCCAGCCATGGCAGGTATTCCGGCAAGGCACCTGGCACGAATCCGTTCGGAAGCCATCCATCGGCAATTTCCGCAGTCAGCTTCACAGTGCTTTCGTTGCCGGTCGCCAGGTAGATCGGGATCTCCGGATTCATGTGCAGGATTGATTTCAGCGGCTTGCCAACTCCCATTGCGCCATCGCCTCTGTAGGGAAGGCTGATCTCGCGGCCGGCGTGGGTGACGGGGGCCTCGCGCTTGAAGATCTTGCGCATGATCGCGACATAGTCGCGCAGCCGATAGTACGGCCGGCCCCACGGCTCGCCATACCAGCCTTCAACGATCTGAGGCCCCGATACGCCTAGCCCTGCGATGAACCGGCCGCCCCCTGCCAACGCATCGACAGTGGCGGCGCACATCGCGGCATTGGCCGGCGAACGCGCAGCAAGCTGCATGATGCCAGTGCCCAACTTGATGCGTTTGGTCAGTGCCGCCAGATACGCCAGCGGTGTGACCGCGTCTGATCCGTACGCTTCCGCGGTCCATACGGAATCGTACCCGAGCTCTTCGGCGCGCCGCACCAAAGCGACAGGGACGTCGAGCTGCGCGCCGGAATAGCCGATCGACAAACCAAGTTTCATCGTTGTCTACTTCATCGGTGAGAACGACGTCGGCAGCAGCAATGTCGAATGCATTTCGGCGATCGAGCCGGCACCCTTGGCGACGAATGCCAGCCAGTCGGGATCCTTGAAGACCGCTGCCCGAGTGCTCATGCGCGTGTTGAGGTCGGGGTAGTTCCACATATGCACGACTTCGTTCGGCTGTGGTGCCTCGCCGGACCAGATGCCGACGTTCTGCGAATATTTCTCCCGCACCGGCATGATCTCGCGGAACGACTGTGCCCAACTGGCTGCCATGCCGGGATGCATACGATAAATTCGCAGTTCGTAAACGCCGCCTGAGGATCTCGGCGGGTTCAAATCTTTCACTGGGTTGAGGAAGCGGATGTCCTGGCGGATCAGCAGGGGCTGCACGTTCGGCACGTACTCCGTGGTCCAGCGCTTGTTCTGCGCCAGTCGTGCACGCTGGCGCGCGCGATCGTCCAGGCTATCGTAGCTCCACAGATGCCAGATCTGGTTGAGCATGCCGAACTCTGATGTCCAATAGCCGTGGCAGTTGCCATACTCGTTGCCCCGTGCCGGGCGGCCAACGTCTTCCTGCAATTTCAGATAGGCAGGCAGTTTCCCTTGATGGAACGTGTAGGTGCGGAGTTCGTAGATCATGGCTTCCCTTGTGGCCGTGTCAGCGCGAGGCGTGGGGTATCGGCAGTCCTAAATTTTCCCGCAGCGTCGTGCCGGTATAGTCCTTGTGGTATAAACCTCGCCGTTGCAGCTCGGGTACCACCCACTGTACGAAATCTGCGTAGGTGCCCGGCACATGCGTTGCCGCCAGCACAAAACCGTCGGCTACCGGTGCCGTGAATTGTTCTTCCAACCCGTCCGCTACTTCCTTCGGCCCGCCGACAAATGGCTTGTTCGGGCGGGCGCGGCTGCTGTAACGGATGAAGTCGCGCGGCGTCGGGTTGTGGATATTGCTGGCGCGCAGCACGCGATCTCGCATCGACTGGGT
>JASHVB010000449.1 GCA_030039695.1 Acetobacteraceae bacterium | reverse complement strand
GGGCTTCGTTCCGGGCCTTTTTCTTTTCCGCCCGCTTGGCCGGCGGGGTCACGGGCGGACGCCGGGCAACGGCCGCCGGCGCCTTCCCCCCCGCGCCCGCAAGCGGAACGGGAGAGATATACGTCCAATCGTCGCTAGGCTCTTTCATCTGGCAGCGACCTTCCGATATGGTTTGTGCCTCGGACGGTGCGCGGCTTGCCTCGTGCCGTCGGTTCGGGCGGAGGATCGCCGGCGGACAGTACAGCAGCATGGCGCGACGGATGGGCGCAGTGAGATGAGCGACAATGACAGGCGTGGCGGAAACGTTGAGGGCCCGAACACCGGGGTGGTGGTCAAGGCGCGCCCTAAGACGCGCAAACCCGCCATGTACAAGGTGCTGATGCTCAATGATGATTACACGCCTATGGAGTTTGTCGTTCACGTACTGGAACGGTTTTTTCAAAAATCCCGTGAGGAGGCGACCCGCATCATGCTGCACGTCCACCGGCGGGGGGTTGGGGTCTGCGGCGTCTACACGTACGAGGTTGCTGAGACGAAAGTGACCCAGGTCATGGACCTGGCGCGACAAAATCAGCATCCTCTGCAATGCACGATCGAGAAGGAATGACGACCGATCGCGGCGGGCCATACCCAGATGACCCTTCGTACTGACACTGACTGGGTGGAGTTGCCGAAGGACGACCCGGTCCGGCTTCCGGACCACAGCGCGTAGGAGCGCCGACCACGATGCTTTCACGGAACCTGGAGCAGACGCTGCACCGCTCGCTTTCGCTCGCGAGCGAACGGCGCCACGAATATGCAACGCTGGAGCATTTGCTGCTGGGGTTGGCTGACGACACCGATGCCGCGACGGTGCTGCGTGCCTGTGGCGTCGATCTGGACAAGCTGCGCGCCGACCTGAGCGAATTCCTCGACAAGGACCTGGCGGGCCTGGCTACCGACCGGCCGGGCGATCCGAAGCCGACTGCCGGCTTCCAGCGCGTCGTGCAACGCGCGGCGATCCACGTACAGTCTTCCGGCCGCGACGAGGTAACCGGTGCCAACGTTCTGGTTGCCCTGTTCTCCGAGCGCGAGAGCCATGCCGTCTATTTCCTTCAGTTGCAGGACATGACGCGGCTTGATGCTGTGAATTTCATCAGCCATGGCATCGCCAAGGCGCCGGGTCGCTCCACGCAACGACCCGTGACCGGCACGTCCGGTAGCGGCGCCTCATCAGACGGCCACCAGGAGCAGGAGCGGGAAGAGAAACCCAACCGGCGCAATCAGGACGCCCTGTCGAACTATTGTGTGAATCTGAACAAGAAGGCGATGGCGGGGAAGATCGATCCGCTGATCGGCCGCGAGTCCGAAATCGAGCGCACCATCCAGATCCTCTGCCGCCGTACCAAGAACAACCCGCTCTACGTAGGCGATCCCGGCGTTGGCAAGACCGCGATCGCGGAAGGCCTCGCCAAGCGCATTGTCGAAGGCGATGTGCCGGAGGTTCTCGCGCGTTCAACCATCTACGCGCTCGACATGGGTGCTTTGCTCGCCGGCACGCGTTATCGAGGCGATTTTGAGGAGCGGCTGAAAGCCGTCGTCGCCGAGCTCGAGAACCAGCAGGGCGCGATTTTGTTCATTGACGAAATCCACACCGTCATCGGCGCGGGCGCGACGAGCGGCGGTGCGATGGATGCCTCCAACCTGCTCAAGCCGGCGCTCGCCTCCGGCAATCTGCGTTGTATCGGTTCGACCACCTACAAGGAATTCCGCAATTACTTCGAAAAGGACCGTGCACTGGTCCGCCGCTTCCAGAAGATCGACGTCAACGAGCCGAACATCGAAGACAGCGTCAAGATTCTACGCGGCCTGAAGTCGAACTACGAGAAGCACCACAAGGTGCGATACACCGACGAGGCGATCCGCGCCGCCGTCGAACTGGCCGCTAAATACATCAACGACCGTAAGCTGCCGGATAAGGCAATCGATGTGATCGACGAAGTGGGTGCCTCGCGGATGCTGCTGCCCGAGCACAAGCGGCGGAAAACTGTGACTCTGCGCGACGTCGAGGAGATCGTCGCGAAGATCGCGCGCATTCCTCCGAAAAGCGTGTCCGCCGACGACAAGGAGACTCTGAAGAACCTCGAGCGCGACCTGAAGTCTATGGTGTTCGGCCAGGACAAGGCAATCGAGGCGCTCGCCGCGGCGATCAAGCTGGCGCGCGCCGGTTTGCGTGAACCGGAAAAGCCGATCGGCAACTATCTGTTCAGCGGCCCCACCGGCGTCGGCAAGACGGAAGTCGCGCGGCAACTCGCCGCGACGATGGGCATCGAGCTGATCCGCTTCGACATGTCGGAGTATATGGAGCGGCACAGCGTGTCGCGCCTGATCGGTGCGCCGCCCGGCTACGTTGGGTTCGACCAGGGCGGCCTGTTGACCGATGCAATCGATCAGCATCCGCATGCGGTGCTGTTGCTCGACGAAATCGAGAAGGCGCACCAAGATCTGTTCAATATCCTGCTGCAGGTGATGGACCACGGGAAACTGACCGACCACAACGGCAAGACGGTCGATTTCCGCAACGTTATCCTGATCATGACCACCAACGCCGGTGCATCCGACCTGGCGAAGGAAGCGATCGGCTTCGGCCGTGACAACCGCATGGGCGAAGATGAAGACGCGATCAAGCGCCTGTTTACGCCGGAGTTTCGTAACCGGCTGGACGCGACGATTGCCTTCGCTGGTCTGACCCCGGAAATCGTCGGCCGCGTGGTCGAGAAGTTCGTCATGCAATTGGAAGCGCAGCTCGCGGACCGCAACGTAACGATTGAGCTGTCATCCGCGGCAAAGGAATGGCTGGCCGAGCGCGGCTACGACAAGCTGTACGGCGCACGTCCGCTCGCCCGTGTGATCCAAGAGCACATCAAGAAGCCTCTGGCCGAAGAGCTGCTGTTTGGGCGGCTGGTAAAGGGGGGGTCCGTGAAGGTGACGCTCAAGGATGGTAAGCTGGACTTCGAAATTATCGAAGCCGCGCTCCCCGCGCTGCCGAAACCGGACGAGGATGGCGGCGACGGGTCGGACCGGGAGCAAGAAGTCGAGGTTTAACCCCTCGTCTTGTCATTGCGCGTTGGCGATCGCCCGAGGCCGCCGTCCCGCGAGGGAATGAAGCGAGTGGCCCATCGTCATCGTGTCGAAAGCCGCGAGCGAGCGGGCTGCCGTTGAGTTCTGGGCAGGCTCTCAGTACCGGCGGTCGCCAGAGTGACGATGGACGGTTTTTTTTCACGTCCGCAAGGGCGGAACCCGTCGTGGGCATCGGTGGACACTTGTGAGCGAGATTGCCGCGTCGGTTTGCCTCTCGTTCGGTTTGCCTCTCGTAAGGACGAACCGGCGGTCGATCACTCCGCCGTCTCGATGACCACCGTCCCCACCTTCCCGCCGCCTTCGACGGCCTCGTGTGCCGACGCCGCCTGGGCCAGAGGCACCCTCGCCGCGACCGACAACATCCGTCCAGGCGCGGCAACGAACCGCGCAATGTCCGACTGCGCGCGTCGCCGCGCCTCGTGCGGCGCACTCGGCAGCACCATGGCGTGGATCGCCAGGTTCTTCTGCATCAGCACCGCGGCCGACACGCGCGGTTCGCGGTCGCCGTTTGACGCGTAATACGCCAGACTGCCGCCCACGCGCAGTGAGCCGAGCGTCGCCGTCAAATTGCCGCCGAAATCCACATCCACGACGTGATCGACGCCGACTCCGTGGGTGATGTCGCGCACACACGCCGCCACGTCTTCGGTGCGGTAATTGATGACAT
>JASHVB010000448.1 GCA_030039695.1 Acetobacteraceae bacterium | reverse complement strand
TGTAATGCCGTACGACAAGTTGTCATTCTGTACGACAAGTTGTCATGCCGTACAACCAACACCGGTGGCATTTCCTACCGTACCGGCGGTATTCTCAGGCCGGGTAGGAGTCTGAGGATGACGTTGCCGTCCCTGCGCGACTGGATATTTTCCGCGAAGACCTTCGTCGGCGCGATGCTTGCACTATGGATCGCGTTGCGCATGGGGCTCGACCGGCCTTATTGGGCACTGGCGACAGCCTACATCGTCGCCCAACCGCTCACAGGTGCGATGCGATCCAAAGCGGTCTACCGCTTCTGCGGGACAATGCTCGGGGCGGTCGTCACAATCGCGCTCATCCCCAACCTGATCGATGCTCCCGTGCTGCTGATCGCGGCCCTGTCCCTTTGGATTGGCGGGTGCATCTATTTCGCGGTTCTGGATCGGACACCGCGGAGCTATGTTTTTCTTCTGGCCGGGTATAGCGTGGCGTTGATCGGCTTTCCCCTCGTGGATGCGCCAGACACCGTATGGGACGTGGTGCTGGCGCGGGCCGAGGAGATCACGCTTGGAATTGTTTGCACGACGATCATCGGCAGCATCGTTTTGCCTGTCCCACTCGGTCCTGCCTTGACAGCTCGCCTCGACAAATGGATTGGCGATGCCGTCGACTGGACCGCCGGCGTGCTGTCGGGCGCCCCGGACGATGCCGCAACAGCGGCGGCGCGGCAAAAGGTCGCCGCAAACTCTGTCGAGATCGCAACGCTCGCTACGCATCTCGCCTACGACACCTCTAATCTTCAGACGGCCACCGTCCCGGTCACCATCCTGCAGCAGCGCGTGCTTCTGGCGCTTCCGATTGTCAGCGGTGCTGCCGAACGGATACGCCTCTTGCGCGAGGCCGGCGGCATCGCGCAGCCGCTGCGCGCGCTGCTCGATCGCATCAGCGCCTGGATCCAGGCGGGGCGCGCCGCCGATTTGTCGGAAGCGACCGAGCTCCATGCCGCAATCGATGCGCTGGAGCCAACGGTAGACGCCACCGCCGACTGGACCGTGGTCATGCTCGCAGGCCTGCTCGGGCGGTTGCGCGAACTGACAGACCTCGTTCATGACATCATGGCGCTCCGGCGACAGATCAGGGCCGGGCAGCCGAGGCTGGCGAGGCTGATGTTCGCACGGGGCGAGGCCATCGGAACGTACTATCATCGTGATCACGTCATGGCCCTTCACTCCGCGTTGGCAGCCGTTTTCTCTATCGCGGTCATTTCGGCGTTCTGGATCGCGACCGCCTGGCCCGAAGGTGCGGGCGCCGCGAGCCTGGCCGCTGTCGCGTGCGCCTTCTTCGCTGCCCAGGACGACCCGACGCCGAATATGCTCGGATTTCTCGTCGCCGCGCTGATCGCGCTGGTCGTCGATGCGGTCTATTTGTTCGCAGTCCTGCCCCGGGCGAACAGCTTCGCGATGCTCGTGCTCGCATTCGCGCCGGTATTTCTGGTCCTCGGCGTGATGATGAGCATGCCCGCGACCGCCCGGGTCGGCGGCCCCATCGCCTTCATTGCCGCCTCCCAGCTCGCCCTGTCCAGCAGCTATTCCGCAGATTTCCCGAGTTATGTGAACAGCTCGGCGGCTGCCATCGCAGGCCTCGCGGCGACCGCGAGCATCACCCGCATTGTTCGCTCCGTCAGTGCCGAATGGACGGCATACCGACTGTTGCGACGCAACCGCCGCGCTATCGCCACGATCGCGGCGAACAGAAGCCCAGCCAATCTCGCCGAATTCGTCGCACTTATGCTGGACCGGCTCAGCCTGGTCGCCCCACGCCTCGCTGTCAGCGCCGAGGGTGCCGACGGTGCTGCCACATCCGCCCTGGCGGACTTGCGCGTTGGCATCAATATTCTCGGTCTGCAGCGCGATGTTCCGGAGCTGCCGGAACGGCTTCGCCGGGCGGTTCGCACGATGCTGGACGCTATCGCCGTGCATTACCGGCGGCACAACCTCGACCCCGCCGATAGCACGCTGCTCGCGATCATCGATCGGGTGATTGCCGAAGTGGTTCAGGATCCTGCCACCATCACCCGCGAGCTGCTGCTGCAACTCAGCGGAATAAGGCGCGGGCTGTTCCCCAACGCCCAGCCCTATACATCCGACATGGCACGAGAAATGATGCAACGAACGATCGGAAGTCCGGCATGATCGGTGAAATCGACGTCTCGGGCGTATTCGTCCCGTCGCTGCTGCTCTGGGTCGGAGCGGCACTCCCGTTGACGGCAGTACTGCGGCGCGTGCTGCGATGGTGCGGGTTCTATAACGTCGTCTGGCATCGGCCACTTTTCGACCTGGCCCTCCTGGTCGTGGTATTGGGAGCTGTGGTGGCCCTGGCCAATCGGTGGGTGTCACCATGAGTGAGCTCCCCACTGTGCGCGAACGGCGCTCGGTGAGGGCCGGCCTCGGCAGGTTCGGCTGGTTGCTGGGGCGCTTCGCGGTCACTCTCATCGCGGTCGGCATCGCAGCGGTCATCGGCTGGCAGCTTTGGATTTACTATCTGGACGCCCCATGGACCCGCGACGGCCGTGTGCGGGCCGATGTCGTCCAGGTCGCTGCAGACGTCTCCGGCTTGGTCAGCGACGTCCGGGTGCACGACAACGAAGCGGTAACAGCAGGCCAGGTTCTGTTCCGCATCGACCCAGCGCGCTTCGCGATCGCGCTCAGGGACGCACAGGCCAATGCCGACAGCAAATTGGCGGCAATGCAGGAGGCAGAGCGCGAGACCAACCGCTACCGCGAGCTCAATGCTCTATCAGTCTCGCAGGAACAGCAGCAGCAGCGTAGCGCCACCGCCGAGGAAGCCGAGGCTGCCTATCAGCAGGCGCTCGCTGACCGCGACCTCGCCGCCCTCAATCTTGCGCGGTCGAACGTGCGAGCGCCGGTTAACGGGTTCGTCACCAACTTCGATATGAAGCCAGGCGACTACGTCGACGCCGGAAGACCTCTGTTCGCCTTGATCGACAGCGACAGCTTCTACGTCGATGGCTATTTCGAGGAAACTAAACTTCCTCACATCAAAGTCGGTGATCGGGCCCTCGTCTACCTCGTCGGCCAGAACGCCGTCATCGAGGGCCACGTCGAGAGCATTGCCGGGGGTATTGCCGATCGGGAGCGACAAGGCAGCGCCGATTTGCTGGCCAACGTGAATCCCACCTTCAGTTGGGTCAGGTTGGCGCAGCGCGTGCCGGTGCGGATTGCTCTCGATCACGTGCCCCCCGATGTGCGCCTGGTAACGGGGCGGACCGCCACGGTCGTCATCAAGGAGGCGCGTGCACCCGGATTTGAAGCGACCGGTGCTGTCGGCACCTCTACGCGGAGCGCCGGGAACTAGCGCACGATTGCTTGAGGCTGGATCGGCGGGATGCGGCGATTCATGGCAAAGTTGGCCGCCAGGCGTCGGCGAAGCCGCGCACCCGCGGTAGCAGAATCATGTCCCAGGGGCTCGGCAGTTCTCCAACTTTCACGTGCACCAGTGCGGGCACGTTCAAACTGAACGCATTGCGCAAGGCCGCTTCCAATCTGTCCGCCGTGTCAGCACGAAATGCCGCCATGCCGAAGCTCTCTGCGAATTTGACGAAATCGGGATTGGTCAGGTCGCAGGCGATGAGCCGATTGCCGTAACGCTCTTGCTGGATGCGGCGCACGTTACCGAATGCGCCGTCGTCGAACACCACAACCACCACAGGCAACCGGTGGTGCATGGCGGTCGCCAGCTCAGCCGCCTGATACATGAATCCCCCGTCACCGGTGGCAAGGACCACCTTGCGGCCTGGCGCCGCCGCCTGCGCGCCCAGTGCGGTGCCATAGCCCCAGCCAAGCGTGTCCTGATAGCCGGGAGAAAGAAAGGTTCGAGGCCCTGTCACAGGAAATGCCAGACGGCTGGCAAAGCCGACCTGCGTCACTTCTTCCACGTAAATGCCATCGGCCGGCAGTGCCGCACGAATCGCGCGCAAAAACGACATTTGCGGCTCCAACCGGTTCAGCCGCTCGGCAAACGCCGAGCGGACCGGGGAAAACTCCGCATCCCGTTGGCGCGGACGATTAAACTCGGCCAGCGCCGTCCGCAGCGCGCGCAGCGTCACCGTGGCGTCGCCGATCAACGCACAGGTGGGCCGGCGAAAACGGTTGACCTCCTCGGGATCGATGTCGAGCCGTACGATCGACAGGCCTTCGTCCACCCCCCAGGTGCTCTGCTGCCAATAGAGCCGCGTGCCGATCGCCAGCACCGCGTCGGCGTTCTTCCAGAATGCGTGGCCCTCGGTAAAAGAGGCAGCCAGAGCATGCGAAGTCGGAATAACGCCGCGTCCGCGGCGGAATGAAGACACCGGCGCCTGCAAGGCTTCGGCGACAGCCTGCACTTCCGGTCCGGCGTCCAACGCGCCGCCGCCAACCACGATCAGCGGGCGCTGTGCCTTGCCGAGAATTTCGGCCGCGCGGCGCACCGCATCCGCATCGACCGGTGGCGGTGCTGGCGGGATGATCGGTGGCCACTCCACCGCCCCCTGCATTCCCCAGACATCGATGGCGCATTCCAGCGCGACCGGACCTTGCCGGCCGCTGGTGGCGATGCGCACCGCTTCGGCCACCAGCGCGGGCGCCTCGTGCGGTGCGCGGATCCGCATTGCGTGCCGCGTGATGTGGCGGAGCAGGCCGAGCTGATCGTGGATTTCATGGAGGTGGCCGTGGCCCTGGTCGATCGCGAAAGAAGCGATCTGCCCCGCGATCGCGATGACAGGCGCGCCCATACCATACGCTGTCAACAGTGCCGCCGATGCGTTCAGCAGGCCCGGTCCGGGGACGACAGCAAATGCCTGCGGCTTGCCCGTCACCAGCGCTGCGCCGAGCGCCATGTATGCTGCGGTTTGCTCATGCCGCGGATGAATGACGCGCAGGCGCTCGCCGGCACGTTGCGCCGCGTCGAACAAGTGGTCGTTGTGCACGCCAGGCAGGGCATACAGCGTGTCGATGCCGTGTTGCAGCAAGGATTCGATCACGGCTTCCGCGGTGGTCATGCGCATGGTGGGGAAACTTCTTCCAGCTGGCCGAAGGTCTCTATGGCCCGTGGCACCAGATCATGCCAGTCCCCCGGGTGTCCGGCCTCGAACCGCGCGCAGCGTCGGGCGATCGGGCGAGTTCTCGTGGCGAGGTCGCAACCAACGTCATCAGGTCGGGCTGCGGGACCAGACGCTGGTCAAGTGCCGCGTGTTGCGCCACGCTGACGTCGTCACTTCTGGGAGGACACGCCATGTCGCAGATCACGCTTGGTCAGGCGCAGACGATCATCAACGCCGGCCTCGCAGCGGCGAGGGAGAAGAAGTTTCAGCCACTGGCGATCGTGGTACTGGACGCGCGCGGCGTGCTGAAGGCGTATGCCGCCGAGGATGGCACCAGCTTGCGCCGCGCGGAGATCGCCACCGGAAAGGCGCATGGCGCGCTCGCGTTCGGCGTTGGTTCGCGCACGCTCGGCAAGCGGGCGGAAGAACGGCCCCATTTCATCGCTGCGGTGACGCATGTCGTGGGTGGCATGCTGGTGCCGGTGCCGGGTGGCGTGTTGGTGCGGGGGG
>JASHVB010000447.1 GCA_030039695.1 Acetobacteraceae bacterium | reverse complement strand
GTGCCCTGCAGGTTGAAGGCGATGATGCGCTGCCAGTCGTCCAGTGACAGCTCCTCCACTGTCGCCGCCGGCTTCGCGATGATCGTACTCCCGCCGACCGCGTTCACCAGGATGTCGATGCCGTAGTGCTTAGCCGTCTCGTCGACGACGCTGTTCACCTCGGCCTCGTCGAGCGCGTCGACGCAATGGCCGACGGCACGGCCACCAGTCATATTGATCTCCTCCACCACACGGTCCAGCCGGCGCTGGTCGTTGTCCACACCGACGATCAGCGCCCCTTCGCGCGCCATGATCTCGGCTGTCGCGCGGCCGATGCCGCTCGCGCACGCGGTGATAAGAGCTGCCTTGTCCTTGAAGCGCATGGCGTTTCCTCCCTGGCCGTTGACCGATGTTAGCCCCGCAATCGCCTCGGCCGAACCTAGCACCTCGGTTGCCTGTTACTAACCGGCCTTCGCCGGGCCCCATTGCGAACGCCGCCTTGGTGGCCGTATGTTTCGCTGGGGGGATCCGAGAGGTCGCCGATGAGGAGTTTACCCTTCGCGATGACGGGCGGGGCCCTGTTCACGCAGGTGATCCGCGAGGCTCGGCAGGATAACCGACGCAACACCCTGTGCCGTTGTTGCGGTGCCCGCATGCCGATCCAACCCGACCGGTGGGAGCAGCGCGTGCGGTGTCCATCCTGTTTGCGCGTTCAACGCGTGAGCCCAGAAGAGGAAACCCCGTGGCGGCTCACGACCAGCTCTGCCGAGGCGTTGCGCCGCACGCGTTCCTGGGTCCGCTGGATTGGCGCGTAACACGCCACCGACGTTGTCCGTCGGGACCACAGCAAAGACTTCTCCCGCGAAATCCGTCTGTTTCGCCCCATGCAGCGGAGCACATGGTTCCAAGGACGGAGCCTCCGGCAGCGTTCCAAGTTGGTCGGGCGGTTGCGGGCGGATGCCCCCGGCGCTTGCCGCGGACCGCAGCGGCTAACATGATGGCGGCTACATTGCACAACGGACGACCATGACACTCCCAAATGATCCCACCACCGCCATCCGTGAGCTGACGCAGCGGATTGAGCCACAGCTCATCGAAATTCGCCGCGACATCCACGCGCATCCCGAGCTCGGCTTCGAGGAAGTGCGCACCGCTAGCATCGTCGCGCGCGAGCTGTCACGGCTAGGCATTCCGCACCAGACTGAGATCGGCAAAACGGGCGTCGTCGGGTTGATCGAAGGCGGCCGACCCGGCCCCGTGCTGGCCATCCGCGCCGACATGGACGCGCTGCCGATCGAGGAAACCAGCGGCCTGCCGTGGGCCAGCACCAAGGCTGGCCTGATGCATGCTTGTGGCCACGACGTCCACACCACCACACTGCTCGGCGTGGCTGCAGTGCTGCAGGACATCGCGCCGCAGCTCGCCGGCACCGTGAAGCTGGTGTTCCAGCCAGCGGAAGAAGGCCTCGGCGGCATGCGGGCAATGATAGACGCTGGCGTGATGGAGGCACCGAAGATCGACTTGGCGCTGGCGTTCCACAATCACCCCGACATGCCAGTCGGCCATTTCGGCTTCGTGCACGGTCCGGCGCTGGCGGCCAGCGACCGCTTCGACATCACCGTGCGGGGCAAGTCGGGTCACGCTGCCTACCCGCACACCACGATCGATCCGTTGGTGGCCGCGGCGATGCTGGTGACGCAGTTGCAGACCGTGGTGTCTCGCGAGGTCAACCCCATCCATCCCGTCGTCGTCACTGTCGGCGCGATCAACGGCGGTACGACCTACAACATTATTCCCGATCAGTGTGTGATCAGAGGTACGGTGCGCACGCTGCACCCGCAGGCGCGCGACGCCGCCGAGTCCGCGATCCGCCGACTGTGCGCCGGCATGCTGGGTGGCATGCGCGTCACCTGTGAGGTGGACTACCGACGGGGCGTACCGCTGCTGCGCAACGATGACCGGGTGCTGGAGCCGACGGTTGCGGCGGTGCGCAAGCAGTTCGGGGATGTGGTGGACGAAGGCGTTCCCAGCCTCGGCGGCGAGGACTTCGCGCTGATGGCCGACCTTGTACCGGCCTTTCAATTGCGGGTCGGATCGTCCCAGCCAGGCCGCGAGGACAAGCTCCACAACAGTGCATATCAGCCTGATGAGCGCTGCATTGGCTACGGGGTGCAGGCGCTTGCCCGCGCGACGCTGGAACTGTTGGCGTGAGAGATCGTGCATCGCCCAGGCGCGCGTGATGCGCATCTGTGTGTTCGGCGCCGGATCGGTCGGCGGATACCTCGCCGGCTTCCTGGCGCAGGGCGGCGCGCAAGTATCCGTTGTCGCACGCGGCGCGCATTTGGCAGCAATCCGCGGTGACGGACTGCGCATCGAGACGCCGGACCGCAGCCTCACGGTCCGCTTGCCGGCCTCGGACGATCCGGACGAACTTGGTCCGCAGGACGCGGTGCTGGTGACAGTGAAGTCGCCGTCTCTGCCGCACGTCGCCGCCGGCATCGCGCCGCTGCTGCACGCAAAGACGGCCGTGGCCTTCGTGATGAACGGCATTCCCTGGTGGTATTTCCACGCGCATGGCGGGCCGCTCGACGGACGCCGCCTCCCGCTGCTCGATCCCGGCGATGCGCTGTGGAGCACGGTGACCCCGCAACGCGCGCTCGGCGGCATCTTCTGGCCCGCCTGCTCTATGCCGGCGCCTGGTGTCGTGCGTCAGCTGACCGGCGCCGACCGTGGCACCGTCTTCGGCGAACCGGACGGCAGCATCACGCCGCGGATCGAGGCGATTGCCGCAGCATTCCGGGCCGCCGAACTGCCGGTGAGCATCGCGTCCGACATCCGCACGCTGATCTGGCAGAAGCTCGCGTTCAATCTCAGCGCCGGGCCGCTGTGCGTGCTGAGTGAAACACCAGTCCGCGATACACAGACCGAGGACGCGCTGGTCGCATGTTCACGCCACGTGCTTATCGAGGCCGACGGGTTGGCGCGCGTCATGGGGGTCACGCTCGACATCGACGTCGATAACGTCGTGGCAATCAATCGCAATCTCGGACACCGGCCGAGTATTCTGCAGGATCTGACAGCAGGCCGGCCGATGGAGATAGACGCGCTTTACAGTGTCCCTCTTGAGATGGCGCGCATGACCGGCGTCGCCATGCCGACGCTTGAGTTGCTGGCATCGCTGATCAAGGCCAAGGCGCGCGCGAAGGGGCTGTATTCGGGCTGATCCGGGGCTGGCTGCCGGCGCCAACCAATAACAGGCGTACGCCATGCCGCGGTCGAGGTCGCAAGTTCGCAATGGACGGCGCAAGTTCCTTACCAAGGTGGAATATAAAAGCTAGCAGAACAATCCGGATCGCCCAAAAGAGCGACGGCGTAAAATCTCCTTACATCCCTCGCGGGCCGTGGGCGAGCCACGGCCTGCTTGCCAACCCCCCAGATTTGCCGCTACGGCTGTGGTATGGATAAGACACTCAGCACCATGCTGACCGCGTGGCGCCGCCACCTGCACGCACATCCTGGACTGACGCTGCATGAGGAGGAAACCGCAGCGTTCGTCTGCGCGCGGCTTACCGAGCTCGGCATTCCGTTCGTGAATGGTATCGGTGGCAACGGCGTGGTCGCGACGCTGAGCCGCGGCCAATCCAATCGCAGCGTCGGGCTGCGCGCCGACATGGATGCGCTGCCAATCACCGAAACGACCGGCCTGCCGCACGCCTCCACCAATCCAGGGGTTATGCACGCTTGCGGCCACGACGGCCACACCACGTCGCTGCTCGGCGCCGCGGCGCTGTTGGCGCAGGACCAGACATGGACGGGCACGGTGCAGCTTGTGTTCCAACCTGCCGAAGAAGGTGGTGGCGGCGCGCGCAGCATGATCGCCGACGGACTGTTCGATCATTTTCCTATGGAGCGCGTCTTCGCCTATCACAATTGGCCGGGGCTCGCAGCTGGCACGGTCGCGGTGCACGATTCGGCGGTGATGGCGTCCGGCGGACGCATGGAATTTCGCGTGAAGGGCCATTCCGGTCATGCCGCGCTTCCGCATCTGACGCGCGACCCAATGGTGGCCTCGGCTCATCTGCTGCTGGCGCTGCAAACCATCGTCTCGCGCAGTGTCGATCCGCTGGATTCCGTCGTCGTCACCATCGCCACAATGGAGGCAGGTTCGGCCGCCAACCAGATTCCCGGTGAAGCTGTCATGCGCGGCACCATGCGCACGCTGAAGAACGCCACCTATGACGCGGTGGAGGAACAGATCCACCGCGTCTCGGCTGGCGTGGCGCAGACCTTCGGCGTGGAGATCGACGTGGCGCTGCGGCGCGGCAATCCAGTCACCGCCAACACGCCCGCGGAACGCGAACTCGCGGCGGAGGCGGTGCAAGCGGAAGGGCTGAAGCTACGGCGCGACATGCTGCCAGCAATGACCGGGGAAGACTTCGCTTGGTATTTGCAGGAACGGCCCGGCGCGTTCGTGTGGATCGGCAATGGTCCGGCGGATGGCGGGCGTGAGTTGCACAATTCCAACTACGATTTCAACGACGCGATTCTGCCGGCGGCGGCAACGTATCTCGCCGGCGTGGCAAGGCGCGCCTTGGCAGGCTGACCGCTCTGTTACTGCCGCCCGCGCAAGCAACCAAGCCGTTGATCTTCACCCGGCGACACCTGGATGC
>JASHVB010000446.1 GCA_030039695.1 Acetobacteraceae bacterium | reverse complement strand
GAAGGCGCCGCAGCACAGGCGGATCACGTCTGGGGCACTGTTGCCGAGCGAATCATCGAGCGGCTCGGGGCGGATGCGGCATTGCCGGATCCGCCGGCCGCGTTGACGCCCGAGCTGGAGGATAAGGCACGACGGCGGCTGGAACGACTGTCGAAAGAGCGCGAGGAAATGGGGCCAGTGAACTTGCGCGCCGATGTCGAAGCCGCGGAGGTGGAGAAACAGATGATGGCCATCGTCGCTGAGCGCGACGAAATCACCACGGCCATCGCCAAGTTGCGCGGCTCGATCGGACATCTGAACCGCGAGGGGCGCGAGCGGTTGAATGCTGTGTTCCAGGAAGTCGACCGACACTTCCAGGCGTTGTTCTCCCGCATGTTTGGCGGCGGGCGGGCGCATCTGGCACTGGTGGGATCGGACGATCCGCTGGAGGCAGGGCTGGAGATCTACGCGCAGCCGGTGGGAAAGAAGCTGGCGACGCTGTCTCTGCTGTCGGGCGGCGAACAAGCGCTGACCGCGCTGTCGCTGATCTTCGCGGTGTTCCGCTGCAATCCAGCGCCGGTGTGCGTGCTGGACGAGGTCGATGCGCCGCTGGACGACGCGAACGTGGAGCGGTTCTGCACCTTGCTAGAGGACATGGTGCGAGAGACCGGAACGCGTTTCCTCGTGGTGACGCACCATCCGCTGACGATGGCGCGGATGGATCGTTTGTATGGCGTGACGATGCAGGAGCGAGGGGTATCTCGCCTGCTGTCGGTCGATCTGGTGCGGGCCGCAGAGCTGGCCGAGGGTCCGCGGATGGCGGCGGAGTAGCGGCAACGCCGAGCGTCCGCGTATCTGAGTTGCAGCCACTGTGCGCTCGCGGGCGTTATCACGCCTTGGGTCGCCGACCACGTTGTCCTTGATCCACGCCCACCTACATGTGTCTGGGAGACTGCCGCGACATCGCCGACCTGGCACTGGCAAGTTCACCAGGGTGCGGGTGCCGAGATCGGAGGCCGGCAAGGCTGACGGCATGACACCGGACCCTGTCTCGTGTCCGCCGCATTGCATGCCTGCCGAGCTCATCAGCCACGCTGTATGGCTGTACCAGGTTTTCAGCCGCAGCCCGTGTGACGTGGACCTGATCCTTGCCGAACGCGGCATCGTGGTGACTCACGAAAGCACTAAGCACCGGTGTGTGAAGTTCGGCGCTGACTTTGCCACAGAGCTGCGCCACTGACGCACGCGGCTCCTGATTGGCTAGTTTGGCAATGTCCGCCACCGCATCACCCGCGCGATTCGCCGGCGCGTCGCTCTGCGCCGCACGCGCGGCAACCCTCTGCGACTCGAAGGTCAACCCACCTTGATCGCGCATCAACCTCGCGCAGAGGACGCCACACGGCATTGCTCGATAGCAGGCGATGAAGGAGGCGCCACCACGGCTCATTCGGTCGGCGCGCCGCGGCCCACCCAATCACCCCGGCCTAGACGCTGACGTCCTTGCTGCGGAATGTTCTACGACCATAGACTGTGGGGCCGCGGTGTGCTGCTGGCGCGCGCCAACCGCCCAGGTGCTGACCCCGACGACCAATCCCACAACCAGGACAATGGCTGCGAGATCCCCCAGCGTTGCCCGGATCGATCGTTTGCTCGTCATCTCAATCTTCCTTCAGGCCCTCGCGTTGATTCACTCGACACTAGAAGTGGGTCGTCTCCCTCGCTTTGACAACCAAGCGGCGCGGTAACGATATATGACGCCCGGTAACAACGTTTTGGTGGGCTATATATTTTTACAGCGTTACGGGGATTTGCCAACATTATGGCCACGGCGAACGACAGATCATTGTCGCAGCCCAGCGCTTTTGACGCTGCTTCTTCCGGAGCAGCTCCGACGACCGGTTCGGGCATAACGACATGGTGTGATGGTTCACGCTTGTCGGGGTACTTCACCAAAACATATGTTCAAACGCGTCCTTGTTGCCGGGCGCCAGCCTGCTTACGCCGGCCATTCCGAGGAACCCGATCCATGCATCCCCATCGCCGAACGATCCTGCGCTCTCTCGTATTGGCAGGCGCGCTGCCCGCAGCGGCGATACGTGCGGCGCTGGCGGCAACCGAGGCTTCGGAGATCGCTCGCGATTCCGCGGCCGCATTGGCCCGGTTATACGACATAGATCGGCGCGCAAGTGCCCTGGGGCCAAGAGCGGCGGGAATTCTGATCTTCCCCAAGATCGTGAAGGCCGGCTTCATTTTCGGCGCCCAGGGCGGCAAGGGCGCACTGGCGATCGGCCGACGATGGCGGGGCTACTACACGATCGCCGCGGCGTCGTTCGGGCTACAGGCGGGTGTGGAGTGGTTCAGCTACGTTCTGTTCTTCATGGACCGCAGCGCGCTCCGTTACCTCGATCGGAGCGACGGCTGGGCGCTCGGCACCGATCCCAACGTTGCCGTGATCGACCGCGGGGTTGGGGCCTCCCTCAGCAGTACAACGCTCGCAAAGCAGGTCATCGCGTTTCCATTTGGCCTGAATGGCCTGATGGCCGATCTCTCCCTCGAGGGCTCGAAAATCACCACCTACCGGCCCGATCCCTAGCAAGAGCGCTTCTGCTTCGATCCTCTCGCCGGAGTAGCTGCGCGACCGGTCGTTCGATCTCTCCGACAGGGGTCACGCCGGTGACTCGGCTTTGGCGCGAGAGATAGATCGCCGGCCAGGATGGCGTGGATGCGCAACCCGACCGGTCGCGTGACCTACATCACGCGCCATGATCGTCCCCGCCTCTGTCATGAATCGTCCGGTAGTGCGTCGGTGTGAACTTTGCTCACCGTGAGGCCGCGCGAGTCGGCCCTCCGTTTGATCGCCGGCGCTGATCATTCCGATCGGCAGCGACCGTTGGAATAAAACATGCCGAACGTCGATCTGTGGGATCGAACAGCGTTCCGAAAGGGCGTCCAGTTCAATTCCTTCATCGGCTTCATAAGCGAGGCGAACATGGCTGCAAGGATGTTCACCATTGTTTCTGCGCTGGTCCCGGCACTGGGCGTGGCGACCGCCCTGGCACGGCCCGCGGCACATGCGTTTGCCCAGTTCGACCAGGCGGGAATCATCTATCAGAGCACGCTGCTTTGGCCGTACGACCGGGCCAGTGCAATGGCCGTCAGTGCCGCCTACGTAGGCGACGGATCCGACCCGGCCTATCTACGGTTCCAGGAGCAAGTGACGAAGGAACCTGGGTATAGCTTCAGCAACTGATCGGCGAACATGGGTATCGCGTCGGCGCCAGCGGGTGGTGGGTTTGACTCGTTTCCACCGGCGCAGACCAGTTCGGCGAAGTTTCGGGAGCCGTTGGTGATCCGCCCGGCTGCCCCTACTAGAATCGAACGGGTCAGCAACTGGCCCGTGTTGTTCAGCCCGACGTGCACGAACGGGTTGGCCAAGGCCGCATCTCGCTGTTCCTGTCGGATCGAGGCAGCAGGCGCGCACCTGGTACTCTGTGCAAGCGGCGAGAGCGGCGGTCATGCAGAGGTCGTCGGTACCTGTCATCACAAGGCTCGCACGCTCGCGGCAATCCCCGGCGCGGGATTGCTTTCCCGGGTCACGTCCGGGAACCGCTTCGCTCCTCGTAATGATAACATCAGATGTGCAGAACCTCGCCGTAGGCGTCCAGTACCGCCTCGTGCATCGTTTCGCTGATCGTCGGATGTGGGAACACGGTGCGCTTCAGCTCCGCTTCCGTGCTCTCCAGCGTGCGGGCGATGGTGTAGCCTTGGATCAGCTCGGTGACTTCCGCGCCGATCATGTGGGCACCGAGCAACTCGCCGGTCTTCGCATCGAATACGGTCTTCACCAGCCCTTCCGGCTCGCCCATGGCGATCGCCTTGCCGTTGCCGATAAACGGGAAGTGACCGACCTTCACATCATAGCCGAGTTCCTTCGCGCGTGCCTCCGTTAGCCCCACTGACGCAACCTGTGGCCGGCAATAGGTGCAGCCGGGGATGTTGCGCACGTCCATTGGATGCACGTCGTTCTGCCCCGCGATCCTTTCTACGCAGATAACGCCCTCATGCATTGCCTTGTGCGCGAGCCACGGCGGGCCGGCGAGGTCACCGATCGCATAGACGCCAGGCTCGCCCGTGCGGCCGAATTCGTCGATCACCACATGTGTGCGGTCGACCTTCACGCCGGTGCCCTCGATGCCGATCCCTTCCACGTTACCGACGATACCGACAGCGGATATCACGCGATCGACCGTAATCTCCTGCGCCTTGCCGCCGGCTGCCACCGAGACGGTGACGCTGTCTGTGCCCTTCTTCACGCCGTTCACCGTCGCGCCAGCCATGATCTTCATGCCCTGTCGCTCGAACGCCTTGTGCGCGAAGGCTGCGATTTCTGCGTCTTCGACAGGAAGGATGCTGGGCAGGACTTCCACCACAGTCACCGCCGCACCCATGTTGAGATAGAAGCTTGCGAACTCGATGCCGATCGC
This sequence comes from Acetobacteraceae bacterium, assembly GCA_030039695.1. The sequence goes on along the minus strand of JASHVB010000446.1, from coordinate 10,634 downwards.
GCCGGAGCCGATGACTAGCAGGGATTTCGGAAACGCTGCCGGTACCATCGCGTGGCGGTAGGTCCAGATCAGCTTGCCGTCCGCCTCGATGCCCGGAAGCTCGCGCGCGCGCGCGCCCGTTGCCAGGATAGTGTGTGGCGACTTCAGCGTCGCGACCGGCTTTCCATCCTTCTCTACCGTCACGGTCTGCTTGCCCGCGAGTTTGCCGCTGCCGTCGAACACGGTGACCTTGTGCTTGCGCATCAGATGCGCGACGCCGTTGGAAAGCTGTTTGGCCACGGCGCGCGACCGCTTCACTACCCTATCGAGCTCGAATTTCGCGTCGACCGCGGCGAAGCCGAAGTCCGGCAAATGATGCAGCAGGTGGTTGATCTCCGAGGTGCGCAGCAGCGCCTTGGTCGGTATGCACCCCCAGTTCAGACAGATACCGCCAAGGTTTTCGCGCTCCACCAGCGCCGCCTTCATGCCGAGCTGCGCCGCGCGGATCGCTGCGACATAGCCACCCGGCCCGCCGCCCAGGATGACGACGTCGAAGCTTTGGTCAGCCATGTCATGCTCCTCGGGCGAGTGCGGCAAGTGCGTCGCCTTCCAGTCGCCGTACGTGCCAGTCCGCCATACGCGTTGTGCCAAGGCTTTCATAGAACGCGATGGATGGCGCGTTCCAGTTCAGAACGCGCCATTCGACGCGGCGACACTGGTCGGACACGGCGCGTTGCGCGAGGTAACGCAGCAGCGCAAGGCCGATGCCGCGGCCGCGGTACTGGGGCTCGACGAACAGGTCTTCAAGGAAGATGTCGGGGCGCCCGCGGAAGGTGCTGAACGTGTGGTACCAAAGGGCGAGGCCAACAGTTTTGCCCTCGGCCTCGGCGAGCTGCGCGTAGGCGAGGGGGTGCCGGCCGAACAAGGCGGTATGCAGCTCGGACTCCGTCATGACGACCTCATGCAGCAAGCGCTCGTAGTCCGCGAGGCCGCGGATGAGGCGTAACACGTCCGGCACGTCGGCAGGCGTGGCTGCACGAAGAATGAATGCGGGGTGTGGCATACCCTCCATCGTCCCCTCTCCCGCTGGGGGAGCGGAGATCAAAGCAGCAAGCTCAGCGGATCCTCCACGATCCGCTTGAATTCCCTCAGCCATTGCGCCCCCAGCGCTCCGTCGACGACGCGGTGATCCACGGCCATCGTGCACGTCATCACTGTCGCAATCGCGAGCGCGTCGTCCTTCACCACGGGCCGCTTGCGCCCTGCGGCAACCGCCAAGATCGCAGCCTGCGGCGGGTTGATGATTGCGGCGAACTCGGACACGCCGAACATCCCCATGTTGGAGATTGAAAACCCACCGCCCTGATACTCCTCCGGTTTCAGCTTGCCCGCGCGAGCGCGCGCGGCGAGATCCTTCATCTCGCGGCTGATCGTCGCCAAGCCCTTCCGGTCGGCCTGGCGAATGATCGGCGTGATCAGCCCGTCCGGAATCGCCACCGCAACGCTGATGTCGACGTCGTCGTAGAAGACCATCCCTTCGTCAGTCCAACTTGCGTTCACTGTCGGCACGCGGCGCAGCGTCGCCGCCGTGGCCTTGATCACCATGTCGTTGATGGTGATCAGATAGGCATTCGGCCCCTCCTTCGGCGATTTCGCATTCAGCTCGGCGATCAGAGTGTTCAGCGCGTCGATCTCAATCTCCATCGACACGTAGAAATGGGGGATGGTGGATTTCGCTTCGGTCAGCCGGCGGGCTATGACCTTCCGGATGGAGCTGTGCGGCACGAGCTTGTGCGGCGCGGTGATCGCCGGTGTGGCTGCGCGGGAAATCGGTGCCAGGGTCGGCGCGGCGAGCGGCGAGGGCACGGCAGCTGTCGCGGGGGTCGCAGCTGGCGCTCCGCCACGCTGGGCGGCTTCGATGTCCGCCTTGACGATGCGGCCATTCGGTCCGCTGCCCTTCAATGTGCGTAAATCGATGCCCGCCTGGAGCGCCATGCGTCGCGCCAGGGGCGAAACAAAAATCCGCCCGCTCTCGGCGTCATGACCATTACCTGGCGGTGCGCTCGGGCGCGGCATCTCGGGCGCCTTCGGGGCGGGCGCGGCGGCGGTGGCAGCAACGGCGGAAGGGGCAGACTCGACTGCCTTCGCGTCAGCGGGCGGGGTAGCGGTATTACGCCTTGTTTCCGCGCCACCGGCGGGCACCGCCTCACCTTCCGCCACCAACACCGCGATCGGCTCGTTTACCTTCACTCCCTCGGTGCCGTCGGCCACCAGAATCTTACCCAGCACGCCTTCGTCCACGGCTTCGACTTCCATCGTCGCCTTGTCGGTCTCGATCTCGGCGATGATGTCCCCGGAGCGGATCGCCTCGCCTTCCTTTTTCAACCAGCGCGCTAGCGTGCCTTCGGTCATCGTCGGGGAGAGTGCCGGCATAAGGATGTTCGTTGCCACTGGCCGCCCCCGTTAAAGAATTTTCTTCACCGCATCGACCACCCATTCCGGCTGTGGCAGCGCCAGCTTTTCCAGGTTCGCTGCATATGGCAGCGGCACGTCGACGCCATGCACGCGGACGGGCGGCGCGTCAAGCCAATCGAATGCATGCTCCAACACCTGCATGTTGATCTCGGCGCCGATGCCCGCGAATGGCCAGCCTTCCTCGACGGTGACGATGCGGTTTGTCTTCTTCACGCTGTCGATGATTGTCGCGGTATCCATCGGGCGTAGCGAGCGTAGGTTGATCACCTCCGCTTCCACGCCCTCTTTCGCCAGGGCATCGGCCGCAGCGAGCGCCGCACCAACCATGATGGAGAATGCGACGATGGTGACGCGATCGCCAGCGCGTTCGACCTTCGCCTTGCCGATCGGCACGATGAATTCGTCATCGACCGGGCATTCGTAAGTATGGCCGTAAAGAATCTCGTTCTCCAGCACGATCACGGGGTTCGGATCGCGGATCGCGGCGCGCAGCAGCCCCTTTGCGTCGGCTGACGACCACGGCGCCACCACCTTCAGTCCCGGTACATGTGCATACCAGCTCGCGTAGCACTGTGAGTGCTGCGCGGCGACGCGCGCCGCCGCGCCATTGGGGCCGCGGAACACGATCGGACAGCCCATCTGTCCGCCTGACATGTACAGCGTCTTCGCGGCGGAATTGATGATCTGATCTATCGCCTGCATGGCGAAGTTGAAGGTCATGAACTCGACGATCGGCCGGAGGCCGTTCAGTGCCGCGCCGACCGCCATGCCGGTAAATCCATGCTCCGTGATCGGCGTATCGATCACCCGCTTTGGCCCGAACTCGTCGAGCAAGCCCTGGCTGATCTTGTAGGCGCCCTGGTACTGCGCGACTTCCTCGCCGATCAGAAACACGCGCTCGTCGCGTCGCAGCTCCAGCGCCATCGCGTCGCGCAGCGCCTCGCGAACAGTGATCGGCTTGGTCGTCCCCCAGTCCTTGTCCGCCGTCGGCATCGTCGCCGTCGGCACGGCTGCCGCTTCGCCGAGCGTCACCGAATCCTCCGCCTGCTTCTGCTTCGGTGCGGGTGCCCGCTCGATATGCACCACCGGAGCCGGTTCGGTGGCCGCCGCGCGAATGTCCTCGCCATTCACCGCCAGCACGGCGATCGGTGTGTTGACCGCCACGCCTTCGGTGCCTTCATCGACTAAGATCTGCGCCAGTTTCCCCTCGTCGACCGCCTCGACCTCCATCGTTGCTTTGTCGGTCTCGATCTCGGCGATCACGTCGCCCGCATGGATCTCGTCGCCGACGCTCTTCAGCCACTTGGCAATCTTGCCCTCGGTCATGGTCGGCGACAATGCCGGCATGAGGATCTGCGTCGACATCGCTCAACCCTCCAGCAGTACGTCGGTGTAAAGTTCGGACGCATCTGGCTGCGGACTTTGCTGCGCGAACTCCGCCGCCTCCTGCACCTGCGCCCTCACTTCGTCCTCAATTGATTGGAGGGTCGCCTCATCAACGCCCATCGCCTGAAGTTGCTGCCGTGCGTGCTGGATGCTGTCGTGATGCTCGCGCATGTCCTGCACTTCCTCACGCGTGCGGTAGCGCGCCGGGTCGGACATCGAGTGGCCGCGGTATCGATAGGTTTTCATCTCCAGCAAATATGGTCCGTTGCCGGCACGGCAATGGGCCACCGCCTGCATGCCCGCGTCGCGCACCGCCAGCACGTCCATGCCATCGACCTGCATGCCGGGAATGCCCCAGGGGGCGCCGTTTTTCGACAGATCTTTTGATGCCGACGCCCGATCGATCGAGGTGCCCATCCCGTAGCGGTTGTTCTCGATAATGTAGACCACCGGCAGCTTCATGAGTGCTGCTAGGTTGAAGCTTTCGAATGTCTGTCCCTGGTTGGATGCACCTTCGCCGAAATACGTGAGGCTGACCCGGTCATTGCCGCGATACCAGTTGCTGAATGCCAGGCCTGTTCCCAGGCTCACCTGCGCGCCAACGATGCCGTGTCCACCAAAGAAGTTCTTCGCCTTGGAAAACATGTGCATGGAGCCGCCTTTGCCGTGCGAATAGCCGTCGCGCCGGCCGGTCAACTCCGCCAATACGCCGCGCGGATCCATGCCGCTTGCGAGCATATGGCCATGGTCGCGATAGGAGGTAATGACTTCGTCGCCGTCGTCTATGGCCATCTGCATGCCGACGACAACCGCCTCCTGGCCGATATACAAATGACAGAATCCGCCGATCAATCCCATGCCGTAAAGCTGGCCGGCGCGTTCCTCAAAGCGGCGGATCAGCACCATCAGGCGATAGGCGTGTAGCAACGCATCGCCGTCGGCAGCGGCCCCCTGCTTCTTGCCGCGCCGAGATTTGTCCGCCGCCTGCGCCATCGCTGAACTCCCCCGTGCGACCGGTCCCATCCACACGTAGCGTCCATGTTGTGGTGCGACAAGCGCGGGCAAATTAAGCATTCGCTTGTGCAGTGCACCACAAGGTCGCAGCGGAGGTGGGTCATTCCAGCCGATCGTGCTGCTTGTTTCATGCCGGCATCCGCTGCGGAAAGGTTGTTTCGCGCAAGCGCCGCTTTCGGCAGTGACATTTCAGACCAAACGTTGCACGCAATCACTTGCCGCTGCCGGCCCGCAACCGCAACAGGGCGCGGAGGGGATGCGCCGGAGGTAGACCGCAATGAAGGCGAACGTCACGGGACCGCCACCCGCCGGTTATACCGCGAACGATCCGGGTTCGGGCTTGGCGCGCTAAGGGGACCCTGCGGCGCGGCATGCCGAGCTTGTGGCGGAGACGGCCGAGGAGCGGGACCGGCGCGAAGCGGAACGAAAGGGCGGAGGGATGCAAACGGCGGAGGCGAATTTTCGACCTCTCCCGTGCGCGGGAGAGCTCGGGCTCGCCTCCTCTCGTCGCTTACGCCCAGAATCCGGGCGTTTTCCGGAACTTCTCCCATGCCCTCATAATTCTCGGCCGGAGCTTCGTCGTTCCCGCTCCAATGAACCCGAGCACCAGCCCGGCGGCGAACGTATGCTTTGGGCCCAACTGCCCTAGCAACGCCGCCGCTGTCGCCCGATCGTTCATCACACCCAGGCGGTCCTGCAACGTCCCGAGCCGCTCGACGAACCGCAACGCCGGCTTCGGCGGATAGAGCGGGGCAAAAATCTCCGCGGCGTAGCGCGCCCGCTTCGCCCGCAACCGCAGCCCGTGCAGGCCGTCGGTGTCCAGCGCCTCGATCTCCTCGCCTGCCGTCACCAGTTGTCGCAGCCGCTTGTCCAGCAACATCGCGGCGAAGTCGGGCACCGGCACCGGCGCAGCGTCCTCCTGCGCGAGCGGATGCCAGGATCGCGCACCGGCCAGCCACGCCAACTCGATTCCCAGCCGGCGGAACGCCGGCCCCTGCAGATGGTCTCGCAGCGCCGCGTGGCACGCTTTGCGCTGTCGCTCGGCCGCGTGGAGCAATCGCGTCAGTCGCGGCTCGGACGGAAATGCCGCAGACACCTCCGGGGCGGTCTCGCCCAGGAACACATCCCAGTCCCGGGTGGGGCCTAGCCACTTCCCTAGCGCTTTGAGGTCCGACGCCGCCGCTGCCAGTTCCGGACAGTCCAGCGCTCGCCGAAACATCGAGATCGCCGAGCGCAGCCGCCGCACCGCGACGCGCATCTGATGGACCGGCTCAGGCCCCTCGCTGTCCGTGGCGGCGGCGGGCGCGAAATACAGGATCACGTCGGTCAGATGACCGACCACAGAGGCGAAAGTGCCCGCGACGTCCAGCCCAACCGGCACCACGGGCGCACCGTGCTGACGGGCCGGCAGGGCGATTCCTCGCGCTGCGACAAGGCCTTCGGCCGCCAGCGTCGCCCGCGGCACTTCCACCGGCAGCACGTCGGCCAAGGCCAGCGCCACCACCCGCACGGCCGCGTCTGCTCCCGAAAGTTGTAGGCGGCATGCCGGATATTCGCGCTCCACCGCGCGCAACGCACCGCGCCAGGCCCAGAGCGTCACGGCGCCTTGATCGGTCTCGATGGCATATCCGCTCCGCCGGCCGACGAAGGCCGCCACCGCGGCAACGGCAGTTGGCATCGTGTGGTCGAGACTCTCGGGGATCGTCCCTTGCGCCTCGATCGGAGCAGGCGCTCCGGGGGCCCACGGCGCCGCGTCTGGCACGAGACGCTCCAAGCGCCAGACCCCACGTTCCTGTGCCAGGGTCAGCCCGTCCGCTGCCAGCGCGGCATCAGGGCTGTCATGCCAGACGACCCGCACCGCCTGGCCGCGCAGCTTCTCCGCTGCCGCCAGCAAGGGCAGTCGCGGAAGGCGCGCCGCGTTGTCCGGGGGCAAGCGTAATTCCAGTTCCATGCGTTCAGCTGGCGCGCCCTTGCAGCTCCTGCGGCGTCAGGAAGCGAACCAGCCGCGCACCACCTGCGTCGAGCTGCCGCCAAGGCCCGGCAATAGCAAACTCGGCCAGCGCGCCGGGCGGGTATTTCTCCATCAACCGACGCATCGCCTCGTCCGGCTGGGCTTGCGCAGCGTCTCCTGACAATTCCAGTGCCAGGTCGTGCATGCCGGGATTGTGGCCGATCAGTAGGACGCTGCGCACGGTCTCGGCGACGCTATGCAACAACGCCAGAAGCTGCCCGGCGTTGCCCATGTAGAGCGCCGCAACGTGCTCTGTCAGTGGCGTCTCATCCCAGGGTTCCAGCGCCTCCAGCGTCTGCAACGTACGACGCGACGGCGACACTAAGATGAGGTCAGGCGCCAGGCCGAGCCGGCGCATCGCCGCCCGCATCGTGGCCGCGGCGTGCCGGCCGCGCCCATTCAACGGCCGGTCACGGTCAGGCAACGTTGGGTCGCCGCGCGACGACTTGGCGTGCCGCAAAAGCAGAAGCTGGCGCATGGTGCGTCGAGGTCCGGGCCGATCGCTTTCGACGATTTTGCCACGTTCGCGACCTGTTGTCCTGCCCCGTGTCTTGCGGGAAACTGGACCCGGCGCTGTCATGCATTTGGATCAAACGATGCAGCGAATCCGGCGGCGCATATTGGTGGCGTGGGGGTTGGCGACGGCGGCAATGGGCCGGGCGCCTGGTCTCCCGTCCGTTCCGGCCGGCGACACTCTGGCTTTCCGCATCATGCGTCACGGCGGGCCGATTGGGACACATACGGTTGTGTTTGAGCGGCTCTCGGACAACGGCCTGGACGTGCACATCGCTGTCAATGTGCTGGTGAAATTCGGACCGATCCCGCTGGTGCGCTACGCCCACCATGGCTTGGAAAGCTGGCGTGCCGATCGACTGGCAGGGCTGCTAACCCATACCAACCGTAACGGAACCGACCTGCGGATGCGCGCCTGGCGCACCGAGCCGGGGCTGGAGGTTGAGGGCACCGACACCACGCCCTATGTCGCACCGCCAAACGCGCTGCCGACCACCTACTGGAACCCGCGCATGCTGGATGGGCCGATGATCGGCACGCAAAAGGGTACTCTGGTGATGCCCAAGGTGACGGACATGGGCATCGAACGCATTCCGCTGGCAAATGGTGGGACCGTGGCGACGCACCATTACGCGGTCCGCGGTAAAGGCATGAACGTGGACGTGCATTATGATCTTGACGAGGTGTGGGCTGGGATGAGCTTCACCGTCGCCGACGGGTCTCTCATCACCTATGAACGCCTTTAACGGCGCGGCAACCGGCATTAGGGACGATTTCTCAATACCCACGTGAGGTTGGTAGGGCTTGCCCCGGTGGTGTTTTGGCACAGAGCCTGGCGCCGGCAGAATCGCCGAGGGCTGTTGTTGGAAGCCGCGATCCGGCGACCGCCAGGTCTGCCGGCAGATGACCGGGTGGCTTGCGCACTCTGCTGGCCTGCAAGCCGCGCAAGCTCGTCGCCGTGGCACTCGTCAACAAGCTGGCTCGCGTCGCCTGGGCGCTCATGACGAACGGTCAGACGTATCGGCGCGACGTCACCACGGGCGTCGCCAAGGCGCAGCTAAAAATTCAAATGTTTAGCTCCAGGGAATGAGTGCGTGCTGCGCCAGTTGAGCGCCGGCAGACCCATGACCAACGCCACAGCACCCGAGCCGTCGCGGGCGATCCGTGACCTCGTGGTGTCACCAACGATCCCGTATTGCCGCGCGGCTCTGGCCGTGATCGGGCGACCGAATGACCCATGCCCCGGCTTGGGTCGCGGTGCGACGCGCCGAGCCGCCTTCTGGACGGCGCGTGGCTGCGGGGTGAGAGAGCTCATCGAGATGACGATCGGACGAACCGAGGATCTAGAAAACCCAATTGCTGCAACGGCTTTCAAGGTCGACACGTTGTTTGGGACCGGATCGCGTAACCTATGGACCTGCGGTCATCGCTCCGGGTCCAAAAGGCCGGCGCAGCCGACCCGCACGCCATTCTTCGTGTTGGCGCTCTTGAACCAAGGGGCCGCCCACGTAAGGGGCTTCCGCACGATTGTTTGGTGAGTCGCGAAGGCGCCATGGTCGAGATAAGCTTGTCGCTGACGAATGATGTTTCATCGAGCGCGGGCGGACCATCGCGACCGCTGGTTAGACCTGCTCAGACAACGCCTGTGCCTAGTCCTCCATGTACGTACGCAGCCGCTCAGCCGGATAATTCTCCCCGATTGACATCGCGCAGATGCGCGAGAGGTGCGTGTAGGGGAGCTTCGTCTCGACGGCCCACGCGTTGAATTGCTGCTGGATGCGTGCGCGGTCCCGCTTCGAGATCGGTGGCTCGGCGACATCCAGTCCGGCGTCGCGCAGGCAACGCACGACGTCGTGTGATAGCAGGTAACTGTCCTTGCCCAGGAAGCGAAGGAAATATTGACCGGTGTTGCCGCCCAGACGCGAGCCACGCTTGCTCAGCACGCCGAGCAGACCAAGCTGGTCGCTCGCCGGCCAATCGGCGAGGAAGCGCCCGAAGCTGCCATGCTCTGCCGCGATGTCGACGATGAAGTGAGCGTTCTGCGCGACTGACATGATCTTGGCACCGTAGCGGACGATGCGATGGTCGATGGTGAGGGCGTCCCAGAACTCAGGCGGCTGGAATACAAGGCGTGGCGGGTCGAAACCGAGGAAGGCCGCTTCGAAGCCTGGCCATTTCTTGTCGATCACCGTCCAGGCGAAGCCGGCACAGAAGATGCGACGCGTCATCTCGGCAAGGATGCGGTCGTCTGGCATGGCTGCCAGTTCGGCGTGCGTGGCGACCCTGGGTAACAGGCTGGCCAGCACATCATCGCCGCCTTTGCGTTCGGCGGCACGGGTGCGGATGCGACTGAAGTCTTGCGTGACGGCAGCTGCAACAGGATGCCGGCGTACGACCGTCCCCATCCGCCCCTCCTCGAGAACGCCATGCGGCGCCGTGCGCCGCGATATTTCGGCACACTCAATCCCGCGAGGCCGCATGCGTGGACGGTCAACTGCACGTCCGGAATGCCTCACTTATGTGTCGTAACCGGTTTGTCCGTCAGCTTGACCTCCAGGCCAGCAACCCTGCGTTCTACCCCGCTGAATCTGCCATCCGCGTTCGAACAGTGATGCCCGAGGCCGCAGCAGCGTTGCTGCCTCTCCGTCCTCACGCCGGCGACCTCGGCGTTGATCGCAAGCTCTGGCAGGATAGCGTCGATTCGCGCCCGAGACGCCGTGATTTCTGCCAAACGCGTGCGTCGCGAATCGGAGCGTACGGCCAGCCGTCTCGGGGTGCAACGGGCGTTTCGGGCATCGCGTCGGCGTCTTGCAATCGCCTCACAATCACGCGCAGCGGTTTAACAAACCGCTGATCTGTGTGGGCTGTCCGCATCCGCGGTTGACGCGGCCTTAACCCGTCGGCAGGAAGATCGCGGCGCCGCCTCCAAGGGAATCGGCCATGCGCTGTGCCTCCTCGTACCTCGTTCGTTCTGCCGTATACGGAGCATCTTGACGGTGCTGCAGTCGCTGATTTCAGAAGATCCGCACCTCGTTCTGCGCCGCACGTTCGGCTTCTGCGATTTTCGTGGTGATCAGGAGGCGGTGATTCGCCACATGCTGCATGGCGGCGATGCGCTGGTCCTGATGCCAACCGGTGGTGGCAAGAGTCTGTGCTATCAGGTTCCCGCATTATGCCGCGCGGGCACCGCGGTCATTGTATCACCATTGATCGCGCTGATGGACGATCAGGTCGCGGCGCTGCGCCAGCTCGGCGT
>JASHVB010000445.1 GCA_030039695.1 Acetobacteraceae bacterium | reverse complement strand
GAAACGTAAGATTTGTCGCCAAATTGCTGATTCAAAGGGCAGATTGTTATGACTTCCGCCTAAAATGACGTCATTGTGGCGGTTGGTGTAGTGGCGCTGCTGATTGGACGTCGCTTGCACACCTCGCTCATCTGCCGGCGACCGTGGTATTCGGGCGGCATGCGCGGCTTTCGGCGATTGGTCCTGGGCTTGGTGATGCTCGGTGCGGCGGTGGCGGCGCACGCGGCGGACACGTTCGACGTGCCGTCGGGCCGACCGGGGGTTGGTCAGCCGATCTATCTGCATCCTGCTGCCCATCCTTTCGCCAGCGCCGTGTTGTTTCCTGGCGGTTCGGGCGCCGTTTACGCCGTGACCAAGAATTTCTTGATTCGTACGGCCGATGATTTCGCCGCCGCGGGTATCACCGTTGCCATCGCCGATACGCCATCAGATCATCCAGGGGGGGTCGACCGGGCATTCCGCGCGAGCGAGCAGCAGGCGACAGATACCGCCGCAGTCGTGGCATTCCTGCGCATGCGTGCGCCGGTGCCAGTCTGGCTGGTCGGCACCAGCAACGGGACCATCTCGGCGGCGAGTGCGGGCGTGCGGCTTGGGCCATCGCGGATTGCGGGCGTTGTGCTGACGTCGTCGGTGTGGATCGGCGGCATGCAGGCAACGGATTTCCAAACGCTGCGCGTGCCGACGCTGATCGTGCACAACCGCAATGATGGCTGCCCGCTGAGCCCGTTCGATCAGGCTGCGCCGGCGTTGGCTTCAATGCATAACGCGCCGGTGAAGGAGTTGATTGTGGTTTCTAGTTTGGCCTCGCTCAGTGGTCCGTGTGACGCGATGTCGCCACATGGCTATCTGGGAATCGAGAAGCAGGTCGTGCAGCAGATCGCCAACTGGATCAAGACGCACTGAAGGACATTGGGGAGATTGCCATGGCTGACCTTCCGCCGCCCGACATGCTGGCCGCTGAATTTGATTGCCTAATGGCGCGTGCTGGTATCCGCATTCCGGACACGCGGCGGGCGGCCGCGCTCGCTTCCTATGTCGACTTGCGCGGCCAGCTTGCGACGCTGCATGGGCGCTACAGCGCGGGGAATGAACCGTCCAACGTGTTTCGCCTCTCGCCGATGGAGGCGAAATGATGGACACGCAGGACCTGTCGATCGCCGAGATGGGTCGCGCGCTGCGTGCCGGCCAGGTGACAGCGGAACAACTTGCGACGGACGCACTGGCGCGCGTCGCGGCGCGGGACGGTGCGCTGCATGCGTTTGTGCTGGTCACGCATGAACGCGCCCTGGAAGATGCACGGCGTGCCGATGCTGAACTGCGCACGGGTCGTGACCGGGGGCCGATGCACGGGATTCCGCATGCGTTGAAGGACATTTACGACACGGCGGGTATCCGTACGACGTGTCATTCAAAACTGCGGATCGACAATGTGCCGGCGGCGGACAGCACTGTAGCCGCAAAGTTCGCGGAGGGGGGCGCCGTTCTGCTGGGCAAGCTGGCGACGCATGAGTTTGCCATTGGCGGGCCGAGTTTTGATCTGCCATTTCCGCCGTCGCGCAATCCGTGGAATCTGGAGCATGTCACTGGCGGTTCGTCATCCGGTTCCGCAACAGCGATTGCAGCGCGTATGGTGCGGATGGCGATGGGCTCAGATACCGGCGGCTCGATCCGCGGCCCGGCGGCGTGGTGCGGCCTGGCCGGGATCAAGCCGACCTACGGCCGCGTCTCGCGGCACGGCGTGTTTCCGCTATCCTGGACGCTTGATCACTGCGGACCGTTGGCCCGGAGCGTGGAGGATTGCGCCATCGCGCTGCAGATTCTTGCGGGGCACGATCCACAGGACGCGGCGAGCGCTGACGTTCCGGTGCCTGATTATCGTGCGGAGTTGGAACGTGGCGTGAGCGGGTTGCGTATCGGGATGCCGCGCGCGTTTTTTGCCTCGGCGAGCGCGACGACGCCGGAGGTCGTGGCGGGGATCGACCTCACCGCGACACAACTGCGTGCCGCTGGTGCCCTTGTGGAAGACATCACGCTGCCAGATTATGGCCTGTTTGCTGCGTCCGGGCGTGTCATCATGATGGCGGAAGCGTTCGCGATCCATGAAGCAGACATGCAAAACCGTCTGTTGGACTATGGCGAGATCACTGCGGGACGGTTCATACTAGGCGCGGCGATTACGGCCTCCGACTACATCAATGCACTACGTGCACGTCGGGAGCTGACCGATGCGGTGAATATAGCGCTCCAGCGTTATGATGTGCTGCTGACCGCATCCGCTTTGAACACGGCGCCGCGATTCGATGCGCCGGTAGACGCGCTATCATCGGCATCGCCCATGCAGACCATTCCGTCCAACGTGACCGGCCATCCGGCGATGAGCGTCCCGATCGGCCTGGCGCCGAGCCGTTTGCCGCTGTCAGTGCAGGTAGTGGGTCGGCCGTTCGACGAGGCAATGGTGCTGCGCGTGGCGCGTGCGATTGAACGACTCTCGGGCTGGGAAAGCGTTGCGCTGCCGTCTTATTCGGGATGAAGCACCGCGCCGGAGAGACCCGCATCAGGATTTCAGGCTGGACCTGTGCGCCTTGGCGCGGCGTGTTCTATCCAATAGCGGTGCGGCAGACACAGGAACCGGCATATGCGGCGCTGGATGACTGGGCGCGGCGCGTCGTGGCGCTGGGCGAGGCGAGCGGACCCGGACAATGCAGGACATCTCGACGCCAAGGCGCGACGACGAATGCGCGATGCATTCGTGTATTTCGATAATGGCGCGAAAGTGCGAGCGCCGGTAGACGACGTGGGGTTGATGCGGCGGGTGGAAGGAATCACGCGGGATCTTTCATGAATCACGCGGGATCTTTCATATCGGGATGATCTGTGAACGTGCGGCCAACGCGAGGATGGACGGGTCAATCCTGGCCATGGTGGAAGCGGCCATAACCGACGCGTGTCATGCCTGTGCGGGCAACTTGTCGAACTGCTCGAACTGCAGCATGTGCTCGTAATCGCCGATCATATCCTGTGGCGCGAGTTCCAGCATGATGCGATTTTCCACCCAGAACTCGATGACATTGAACAGCGGCTTCTGCTTCGGCGCTCCCCGCGGACAGAAGCGCGTGGTCCAGCCTTCGCGTGCGCCGATGCGTTCGATCGTCGCGCGGTCGCTGGGGACCGATAGCAGCATGTGGAACGCCACGTAGCCGTCCTCGGCAGCAGCGTGTTCGTGGCGTACGGCGTTGCGGCCGTCCGGACGCAGGCGAATGTCTTGCGGATAAACCTCGATAGCGGTGCCGTGTTTGTCACCGCTGACAGCGATGTAGGAATCCGGCACGCCGCCGGGGAACACGTAATTCCTGCCGTGCATCAACTCCGCCAGTACGTCAGCGACGTGTTTTGGATCACGCGCGGAAATAGAGACGTGATGGATCATGTTCCAGCCTCCGCATGGATGGCGTGAGCGAATGCGTCGAGCACCTGCGCCACCTCGGTGTCGTCGTGTGCGAGCGAGATATACATCTTGCTATCGCCCTTCAACACACCGTGCTCGCGCATGCGGTGATTGAAGCGGTGCATCATCTCTGCGTCACTGCGCTGCGTGGCGCGATAGTCGAGCAGGTCGCCGGTGGCACAGAACAAGTCGAATAGCGGCGGCTCGCCGATCACCTGTGCGGGCAGGCCGGTCTCGCGCAGCAGCCGTGCCAGGCCGTCCATCAGCTTGCGGCCGGTCGCGAAGACTTTTTCGTAAACGCCGGGACGCCTGAGGATCGCGAGCGTCGCGAGCCCGGCGACGGCGGCGACCGGGTTGCCCGACAGCGTTCCGATCTGAGGCAGGAACCGCTCGTTGCCGACCTTCGCGCGATCGAACTGCGCCATGATGTCGGCGCGGCCGGCGATCGCAGCCAGCGGGAAGCCGCCGCCGATGATCTTGCCCAGCGTGCACAGGTCCGGCACCACGCCATAATATTCCTGCGCGCCGCCGTAGGCAAAACGAAAACCGGTGACGATCTCGTCGAAGATCAGCAGGACGCCGGCGTCCTGCGTCGCCTTGCGAAGCGCCTGCAGGAAGCCAGGCTTGGGCGGGAGCAAACGCTGAAATGGTTCGACGATGACGCCAGCAAGTTCGTTGCGGTGCTCGTGGATCAGGCTTGCAGCCATTTCCGCGTCGTTGAACGGAGCGATCAGCACGTCGGCGGCGGCAGCGCGCGGAATGCCGGGCGAATCAGGTGAGGCCTGCGGAAAATTGCCGGGGCGTCTCGGTGCCCAACTCATCAGCGCCGGGTCGCTCATGCCGTGGAAGCCGCCCTCGAACTTCATGATCTTGTCACGCCCGCGGCACGCACGGGCGATGCGCATGGCGAAGGCGTCGGCCTCGGTGCCGGACGAAACGAAACGCACTTGCTCGGCGCAGGCGACAGCATCGACCAGTGCGCCGGCCAGGCGAATGCCGTATTCATTGTTAGCGAAGAACGTGAATCCGCGGTCGAGCTGCTCTCGTATTGCAGATAGAACCTCGGGGTGGCCGTGGCCGACGAACATCGGGCCGGAACCCAGCAGCAGATCGACGTACTCTTTACCGTCAATGTCGGTGACACGTCCGGCGTGGCCTTCGCGAATGATGATGTCGCCCGCGACGTTGCCGAAAGTCGCAGCCGGCAACACACGCTGTGCGAGCGCGCGGATTTCGGACGAGGCGGGGTGGAGGGCGTCGTTCATGACGGGGCTCCGAAGATTGCGGGTGCGTCAGGTTCCCCTCCCCAACAGGGGAGGGGAGTCTTGCAACACTGCCCAATTATTGCATCGGCGATCTTGAGGTCGGTATGATGCGCGTTACCACGTTGTTCGGGCGGTCAAGATACTCCGGCACGCGCGGTGCGATCTTCGATTTCCAGTAGTCGCTTTCGTAGACTTCCTTGTACTGAGCCTCGCGCTGCGCTTCACTTTCGAAGCGGCGGATCCACACATACACGGACGGGTCCGTCTCGCCCTGGAAGCTGCCGCAGATAACCATACCCTTGGAGACCTGGAAGGGGATGATCTCTTCCTCCATGATCTTCACCCAGCCGGCCAGCTTGCCCGGAAAAACCTTGTATTGCCGGAGTTCGTAGAAAGCCATCGCGCGCTCCTCCTGGTTGCGGTGCGCTAGTTTAACGCCGCGGCCAGATCAGGCAAAGCGCGGCATTACCTGCGTCCAGAAGCGCTCGATCGACTTCATCAGCACCGCGTGCGGCACCAGCGCGTTGTAGGTGTAGCAGAATAACCAATCGACCTGCTGTCGGTGCAAGTTGGCTTCCAGGGCGCGGATCACCGTATCGACGGTGCCGACCAGGGCATAACCCTGCGCAATGACGTCCTCGGCCGACATGAAAACACCGGTCACCGGGTCCTGCAGCCCACGACGGAAGCCGAACGGTTCGAACCAGGCGCGGCCAGAGAATTGGCCAGAGTCACGCCATAATACCATCGCTTCTTCGTCGCTGTCAGCGATGATGACATCGCGCAGCAGGCCCATGTTCTCGCCACGGCGTTTGCCGGATACCTCGGCCGACACATCGTACAGCTTGTTTTCGTAGACCGGCAGCATCGCCGGCAGGATCGCGGTGACATCTTCCTTCGCGGCCCAGCGGATCGAGTTCTCCGACGACGCGAACGGCAGGAACAACGGCGGATGCGGCTTCTGCAACGGCTTCGGTACCACGCCGACGGATTTCAGGATGCCATTCTCCACGCCCTTGCCGTATTTCGCCGTGGTATCGAGCGTCCACGGGGTCTCGCCGGCAGGGATCTTCCAGTATTTGCCGTCGAAGGTCAGCATCTCCTCGGTCCAGCATTTCTTGATGATCTGGAAGTTCTCCTCGAACGCGGCGCGATTGGCGGCGTCGATCTCGTCGTGCTGGTGGGGCAGCGCGCCGTGGATGTCATGGGTCTGCTGTGCCATCACATCCACCCAGCGGCGCTGGTAGCCGCGCGCGAATCCGGCGCAAGCGCGGCCGCCGGTCATGTGGTCGAGCATCGCGACGTCTTCGGCCACGCGGATTGGATTCGCCGCTGGCAGTACGATGCCAAGCTGGCCGACGCGGATGCGCTTGGTCTGCATCGCGAAATATAGGTCCAGCATGACGGGATTGTTGGACAGCTCGAAACCTTCGATGTGGAAATGATGTTCCGTGAAGCTGACCGAATCATAGCCGAGCTCGTCGGCCAAGCGGATTTGCTCCGACAATTCGCGCAGCATGCGCTGATAGTAATCGGGGCGCGTGCCAGCCATGCCCTGCTCGATCTCGGCGCGGCTGGCGATCGAGGGGAGGTAGAACACAGAGGCTTTCATGCGTCGTTCCTCAGCTTTTTTGCCTGTCATGGTCGGCCTCGAGCCGGCTCACCTATGCACGATCGCGTGCCAAAGGAACAAGCCAGCACACGGGGGTTGCGTAGATGGCCGAGTCAGGTGTGCCCATGACGCGGGTGTCTTCACCCCGCCCGCACCACTCGGTGATACCCGCGCGCGTAATAGATCAGGCCTTCGTGCACTGTGCCGACTTCGACAGCCTCCACCGTGCAGATGAAGATATCGTGCGTGCCGACTTCGATGATCCGCGATATTCGGCAGTCGAACGCGACCAGCGCCCCATCCAGCACTGGTGCGCCGGTCAGCATTGTGTGCCACGTGGCACCTTCGAAGCGCGCTTCCATGGTGTGGTCCGTCATTCCGGCGAACACCGGTGAGAGAGCCTCGTGGGCACCGGCGAGCGTGTTCACGCAGAGCACCGCGTTCTGCTTCATCGCCGGATACGAGTCATTGGTGCGGTTCGCGCACACCAGCAATGTGGGCGGTGTGTCGGTGACGCTGCAGACCGCGGAAGCGGTGAAGCCGGCGCGTCCTCCAGGCCCGTCGGTGGTGATGACGTTCACCGCCGCACCGAGGCTCGCCATTGCCTCGCGATAGGCCTGTTTCTCTACCGGCATGTCACGCTCCATCCCGCAAGCTACGCGCCAGTATGCCGCGGAGTCGACGCGACGGGTAGGGCTACTTCCCGAACACCAAATTCGGCAGCCACAGCGTCATCGCCGGCCAATACGTGATCAGCCCCAGCACCAGCAGCAGCAGGATGAGGAACGGTAACATCCCACGGATCACTTCGCCGATCGGCGCGTCGGAGATCGTCGACAGCACGAACAAGTTCAGACCGACCGGCGGGTGCACCAAACCCACTTCCATGTTGTGGGTGAAGATGATGCCGAAGTGCACCGGATCGACGCCGAGTGGCATCAGCACTGGCGTCAGGATCGGCATCACCAGCAGTAGCGTGCTGATCACTTCCAGGAAGCAGCCAATGATCAGCAGCAGGATGTTCATCGCCAGCAGGAATTCCCAGGTGCTGAATCCCTGTTTCGCCGCGAACCCCACCAGTCTCGCCGGCAGGCCGGAGCCAGTCATCCAATGACCGAACACCAGCGCGGTGGCGATAATCAGCATGATGACGCCGGCACTGGACAGCGCCTCGGCGATCACTTCCAGCGTCTGTGTCCAGGGGAAGCCGCGATATACCATCAGGCTGACCAACAGCGCCGTTACCGCGGCTAGCGCCGCGGATTCGGTCACGGTCATGAAGCCGCCATAGATGCCGACCAATACGACAAACGGCACCGCCATCGCTGGCAGCGCCCGCAAACTGACCCGGACCCGCTGTGCGAATGGCATCGCGGGCTCGACAGGAAAGTTCTTGATCCGCGCGTAGTACAGCACCCATAGGAAAAACGCTGCGGCCTGCAGCAACCCCGGCAGAATGCCGGCCAGGAACAAGCGCGGCACCGATTGCTCCGTAACAATGCCATACAGTATCAATGCCAGCGATGGCGGTATCACCACGCCGATCGTACCCGACGCGCCCAGTACACCTAATGCAAACGATCGTGGATAGCCGCGCTCGATCATCGCCGGCAGCAGGATGGTGCCCATCGCCAGCGCGGTTGCCACCGACGATCCGGAAACCGCTGCGAACAGTGCGCACGACACCACCGCGACCAAGCCCAGCGAGCCTTTCACCCCACCGAGCCATGCCGCCGACAGATCGACCAGCGCTTGCGCCACGCCGCCACGGCGCATGAATGCCGCGGCCATGACGAACAACGGCAACGACATCAGCGTGGTGGAATTGAGCTGGTCGATCATGTTCTGTGCCAGGCCGA
>JASHVB010000444.1 GCA_030039695.1 Acetobacteraceae bacterium | reverse complement strand
GCTGGTCTTGGTGCGCAATCCTTCTGTCAGTACCGCCAGCACCGTGTCGATGTTCTCGGCTCGTGCAGCGGTGCTGTTGAAGCGTGGATCGTCAATCAGTTCCGGTCGGCCGAGCACGCGTAACAACCGGTCGTACTGCGCGTCGCTCGACGCAATCACACTGATATATCCATCCTTCGTCGGATAGGGCCGCCGGTGTGGCGTCAGCATGCGCGGATAGCCGACCCCGCGGTCCGGTTCGCCGAGCGTTGCCCATTGCAGATGCTCGATCAGCAGAAACGCCAGAGCCGTCTCGAGCATCGGCACATGCACTTCCTGGCCCTGGCCGGTGCGTTCGCGGTGGACCAGCGCCATGCCGATCATTGACGCCAACATGTGCCCGGTCAGCTTGTCGACCAGCACCGTCGGCACGTAGCGCGGCGCGCTATCCGGACCGGCATTCAACGCGGCAATACCGCTGACGCCCTGAATTAAATCATCCAGCGCCGGTGACTGCTCGCGCGAGCTGCCTCGACGATAACCTGACGCACTGGCGTATACCAGCCGCGGATTCAGCGCCGACAGCGACGGATAATCCAGGCCCAGCCGCTTCGCCGCCCCCTGCCGCATGTTATGCACGAACACGTCGGCGCCCTCGATCAGCCGCAGCAGCGCCGCCTTTGCGGCCGGATGCTTCAGGTCCAGCACGACGCTGCGCTTGTTGCGGTTCAGCGTGGCGAAATAGCTCGCCATGCCGCGCGTGCGCGAGGGGCCGATATAGCGTGTCCGGTCGCCCTCGGGTGCCTCGATCTTGATCACGTCGGCGCCCATGTCGCCGAGCATCTGCGTCGCATACGGGCCGAGCACGATCGACGACACGTCGATCACACGCATACCCGCGAGGGGTCCGGTTGGTTTGTCGTTCATGGCATCGCAGAGCTTCGCGGAGGTCGCGCCAATTGGCAACCGGCCCCGCAGCCATTGCGAGGAGCGCGTCGACCAAGCAATCTTCGGCGGGGGACTGCTTTGTCGCTGCGTTCCTCGCAATGACAGACTGCCTCGCAATGACAAGAGAACGCGAATGCCGACATTGATCCTCACCGGCGATATCAACCTGATGAACGTCGATGACCCCACCGTTCCATTCGCGCGGGTACGCGAGACGTTCCAGTCGGCCGACCTGGTGTTCTCTAACCTCGAATGCTGCCTCTACACGCCGCCACGATCCCATTCCTTCCACAACGAAGGCTTCTTCGCCGATCCCGCCGCCGGTGGCGAGGCGCTGCGTGATGCTGGCATCGCAGCCGTCGGCATCGCCAACAACGTCAACTACGGCGAGGCGGCGATCCTCGCCTCAATCGCACGGCTCGACGCGCTAGGCATTCCGCACACCGGCGCCGGTGCTAACCTTGCCGCGGCGCGCGCACCGGCGATCGTCTCCCGTGCCGGCGTACGCTGGGGATTCCTGCAGCGCAGTTCGGTTTATTGGCCGACCAACCACGAAGCGGGTCCGGACGATGCGGGCATCGCGGTGATCCGCGGCCACACCGCCTATCAGGTGCCGATGCACAAGACGCGGCCGGACATTCCTCCCATGAACAGACCGGGGATTCCGCCTATCATCGTCACCTGGGCTGATCCAGACTATCTGCGCGCCTTCACCAATGACATCGCCGCGTTACGCGCCCAAGTCGACGTGGTCGTCGCATCTTGCCATTGGGGCCTGCACAGGGACGTGTTGGGCTATATGCGCGAGATCGCGCACGCGGCGATCGACGCCGGCGCGGATGTCGTAATTGGCCACGGCCCCCATGACTCGCTCGCCATCGAAGTGTATCGCGGCAAGCCGATTTTCTACGGCCTTGGCAGCTTCTCTTTTCACACCGGCCATGGCGGGCGGGCGCATGGTAATTGGATCGGCATGATGGCGCGGTTTCGTTTCGACCAAGCACGATTGGCGGAGGCCGGCTTCGGCTTCGTTCGACACAACCAGCGCAACGAGACCGTACTGTGCGCCGTCGCGGATGAGCCGGCTGAGTTCAACGAAATTGTGCAACGCAGCGTTGCATATGGAACGCGACTGATGATGGCCGAAGACGCGGTATCCATCGAGCTTCGATGAGAACGCTTCGCACGGAACGAGGATGCCATTGAACATGCGCGGCCTCAGTCGTGATGGCTGGCCCATGTCCCCGGGCTTGTCTTTGCAATCAGCCGATCGTCTGCGCCGCACCTGGAGGCGGGCGCCAAAGGCATGGCAGCTCGCCGCAAGCCCGGCCATGACGGAATATGTCTGACTCGCCGGTTTCCGCGCCACGCACCAGCCCGCGCATCGTTTCCCTGATCGTCGCTAGCGCGATGTTCATGGAGCAATTGGATGGCACCGTGCTGGCCACCGCGCTGCCCGCGATGGCGAGAAGCTTCCACGCGGATCCGCTGCATATGAACGTGGCATTGACGTCGTACCTGCTGACGCTCGCCATGTTCATTCCGGCAAGTGGGCGCATCGCCGACCGCTTCGGGTCGCGCACCGTGTTCCGCACCGCGATCGGCGTGTTCACTCTGGGCTCGATCGCCTGCGCGCAGGCGCCAAACCTAGCGTTCCTGGTGGCCGCCCGCATGCTGCAGGGGGCGGGCGGGGCGATGATGTCGCCGGTCGGCCGGCTGGTGATGCTGCGCGCCGTGTCGAAGTCAGATCTCGTGCGCGCCATGGCCTGGCTCATGATTCCGGCGACGATCGGCCCGATCGTTGGACCGCCGGTCGGTGGCTTCCTTGTCACCTATCTGTCCTGGCACTGGATCTTCTACATCAACGTGCCGATCGGCATCGCTGGCATCATCCTGGTGACGCGGTTCATCGAACAAACGCGCGAACCGACGCGCACGCAGTTCGACCTGCGCGGACTGCTGCTATGCGGCACATCGCTCGCGTCGCTGCTGTTCGGGCTGGAGATGGCAACACGCGGTGTCGGTTCGCCGCTGGTCACTGGCGGCATTGTCGGCCTGGGGATCCTCGCTGCCGCGGCCTACGCGCTGCATGCCCGGCGGCATCCACGGCCTATGCTCGATTTCCGTCTGCTCCAGATAAAGACGTTCGGCTTCTCTGTGCTGTGCGGTTC
>JASHVB010000443.1 GCA_030039695.1 Acetobacteraceae bacterium | reverse complement strand
TCGGTCCGATCGACGTGTAATAGCGAACCCCAACGCCCGTTCCGATGCGCCAGTCGCTGGTGAAAGGTGCACCATTGGCCGTCACCTGACCAGCATCAACGAACGCAACCGCGCCAAAGTTTCCGATGATCCGCTGACGCAGCTCCACCGTGCCGGCAGCGATCGCGGTGCCGCCCGTTGGGTTGCCGTCGGCGAATTGCGGCCCAATCGATTGGTAGCGGAAGCCGCGCACGGTTGTGCTGCCCCCGGCGTAGAAACGCTGGTCCGGCGGTAGGGAGAAGACGTTGGTGTCGGGCACCTCGCCAACAAGCGCGCGCAGCGCGAGCACGCTGCGGCCTTTAGTGCCGAAATCGAAATAGGTCGAACCGGATGCCTCCAGGATCACGAAACCGGAATCCTTCGAACCGATCGCACCGGTCGGTGTCACCGATAGCAAGCCGCGCACGCCGCTGGTTGGGTTGAGCAGGTTCGTCGTACTGTCATATTTCGCACTCACCGGCAGGCCGATCAGGTTGTAATGCTGGCTGAGGCCTTCCTGCTCGATCTCTTCCTGCTCGCCGCTGATGCCATAGCTGAGGGTCCAATGCGGCGACAGCTTACGGTTCAGTGCCGCCTTCTCCGTTACTCCGCGCTGGTCATAGGCCTCCAGCGACTGCTTCAGCCAATCGACATCGAGTTCCAGTGACTGGTCGCGCGCCAGAAAGTCCGGCTTGATGAACTGCGCGCCGACCAGGTAGCCGGGCATGGTTTGGGCGTTGCCGCCCAGGTTGGTCTGCGCCGTCAGGTTCAGTTGCTCACCATTGCCGAACAGGTTCCGGCGCTGCCAGCCGACGCTCATGTTGACGCCGAGGTCGGTGGAATAGGCGATGCTGGCGTCGACCGAGTGCAACGGGCGTTCGGAGATTTGGATGGTGAGCGGCAATTGACCGTTCGCGTCGAGCTGATCCGCAGGGTCGATCCGTACCACCGAGAACAGCCCGAGAGAAACCAGGTCCTGCTGTGCCGATGTGATCGCGGTCTGGCTGAACATTTGGCCCTGATGCAGCGTCAGGCGACGGCGCACATACGATTCGTTCGTGTGTGTCAGTCCGTGGATGGTGATCGGCCCGAACGTGGCGCGGGGGCCGGTCGAGACCTCGAAGTCAACGTCCAGCGTGTTTTGCCCGAGATTCACGGTCGCCGGCGGCATGTCCACCTTCGCCAGCGGATGGCCGCTGTTCCGGAGCGTGGAGAGCAGGCGTGCCTGAGCGCCCACGACATCGGCGGCGATGGCCGGCTGGCCCGGCTTGAGCCCGATCGCGGCCGCGGCATCCGGGGGCAGCGTGCCGTGAACCGAAACGCGCCCGAGGTGAAACTGGGGTCCCAGATCGAAGGCCACTTTCACCGGCAGCGGTGGCTTGGCCGGCGCTGCGCTGACCACGTCATACAGCGTCGGATCGTCCAGCGAATGACCGGCAATGGTCACCGCCACCTGCGCTTTGTAGTACCCGAAGCTGCGCAGCACCGTCTGGAACCGCGTGAGGTCCCCATTTGCGCGCTGCACCAGCGCGAAGCCGCCCACCGGGGCTTTCTTCTGCAGCGAAATCAGGCTGGAAGCATCATGCAGCGCGGCGTCCAGGCCGGTCTGGTGGGTCGGGACCAGCTCGACGGTGTAGGGCTGCGGATCGGCGGCGAGAGCCGGCACGGCCAATAGGATCACTGCAAGGAGCAGCCGGTAGGGCGACAGGACACGCATCGGGTCAGCCTAGCGCCCCAGCGACGTGACGATGATCGCGCAACGGTCACGCTTGCGGTATTGTTCAGTCAACAGACGGCGGTAACGCAAGGATCATGCGAGAATCTCCCCGACGCTTGCGCCGCAGGGGCGCACAGCTCCATCTGCCGGCGGGCGCGTCCGACCCGCCTGAGGCGAACAACGGCCCTCGACTGCTATGCCGCGCGCGGGTCGTGCGGCGGTTCCTCGCTGTCGTGGTCTGGACGCTGCCGGCGGTGCTGGTGCAAGCGGTGTGTCTGCTCCTGCCAGGGCGGGCCAAGGTCGCCTTTGCCCGGTTCTACTGGGCGGTGTTCAGCCGGCTGCTCGGGCTGGAAGTGCGCGTCGTCGGCGAGCGCGCGAGCGGCAACCGGCCGGTCTTGTTCATATCCAACCATTCCTCCTGGGTCGATGTGCCGGTGCTGGGTGGCGTGCTCGACGGCTGCTTCGTCGCCAAAGTCGAGATCGCGCACTGGCCGCTGGTCAGCACGATTGCGAAGCTGGGACGGACCGTGTTCGTCACCCGCCAGCGCGGCGCCACGCGGCGCGAGCGCGACGCGATGCACCGGCGCCTGGCCGCCGGCGACAATCTGATTCTGTTCCCCGAGGGCACCAGCTCCGACGGCTCGCGCGTGTTGCCATTCCGCACTTCGTTCTTTGCGGTAACCCTGGTCGACGCTGACGTCGCACCGCTCATCCAGCCGGTTTCGGTGGTTTACGACCGGTTGGGTGGATTGCCGACCGGACGGGCCAGCCGACCGGTGTTCGCATGGTATGGCGACATGGACATCGCCACGCATTTCTGGCGGCTCGGGCAACACAAGGGGCTGCGCGCTACGGTGGTGCTGCATGGTGCGTTGGATCCCGCGCGCTGTCCCGATCGCAAGGCGTTGTCACAAGCGGTATGGCGCACGGTGGCGGAGGGCGCTGCGACGCTCAGGCAGAACCGGCCGGCGCGCCCGCTGCGCACCGAGGAGGCGGTGCCGGTCAGTGCGCCCGCGCCGCTGCTCGCGTAGCACCGGCCGCGCGTGCCGCGCGAACCGCGGTCGGCCAGCACGAGGGACGTGTTCCGATTGGCCGCGCCGAACCGGCGCTGCCGGCAATTGGGGTCGTAGCCTCAGGCCTTCAGGGCATTTTGCGTGGGAGGCCTTCGCCCTACCGATTGCGCAATATTCGCCGGACTGCGTGATCAGCAATTCTCAATTTGACCTCGATTGCACCGAATGTGCGTGAGGCGGTGGCTTTGCATGGCTGAGGTGATCTGGCGACGGCAGGGCAGAGAGGTTCAGACGCGT
>JASHVB010000442.1 GCA_030039695.1 Acetobacteraceae bacterium | reverse complement strand
ATGCTGGTATCAGCTGCTTTTTGCGGTTGCTGGCGTAGGACAGCGGAATGGTGCGGCGGATGGCAGCACGAGACTTAAAATCCGAGGCCGAAAGGCGTGGGGGTTCGACTCCCCCGGCGGGCACCGGGCTCTTTCACCCAAACACCCGCTCTGGTAGAGCCGCACCAGGTCCGTTCAAGCAATCCGCGCCTGCATAGAAATGGCGCGGCGGACAACCGGGGGGAACGCATGGCTCAGCCGATCGAGGCCTACGTCGGCGACGCAATGGACAACATGCGCATGGAAAGGATCCATTGGCGCGTGCTCGGCCTCGTGGCCGCGGGCTATTTCATCGACGTGATCGACTACACCATGTTCGGCGCCATGACGCCCGACATCATCAAGAGCGGTTTCCTCAACGCCTCCGGCGCGGCCATGGTGAACAGCGTTACGCTGATCGGTTTGTTCCTGGGCGCGCTCGGCCAGGGCGAGTTCACTGACCGATTCGGGCGCAAGGCAGTCTACCAGTTCAACCTGCTCATGTTCGGAATCGCAACGATCGCCGGTGCCTGGGCACCCAACCTCACGTGGCTGCTGACGTGCCGCTTGATCGCGGGCGTTGGCCTCGGCGCCGAGCAACCCCTCTGCTTCGCATACACCGCCGAATACGCACCAAAGCAGAGCCGCGGCCGGGTCATCGCGCTGATGCAGTTCATCGGCGGTGCCTGGCCCTGGCCGGTCGGCGTGCTGTTTGTGCTGGCATTCCGCGACACGCTCCACTGGCGCGGCATCTGGACCGTGGTCGGCGTTGTCGCCATTGTCATCTTCCTGCTGCGCTTCTCTTTGCCCGAATCGCCACGCTGGCTTGCCACGCACGGCCAGGGCCAACGCGCGCTCGACTTGCTGCAGCGCATGGGGTTGCGCACGCCGCCACTCGAGAGCTTCAGCACGGACGCAGCGAGCAACACGAAAACCGACCCGTTCGGCATTATCTTCCGCACCTATCCGCGCCGGGTCGTCGCCGGAATGATCTGCTTCGTCGCATTCTTCGGAGTGGCACTCGGCCTCGGCGCCTGGCTTCCGCATATGATGGCGACGACACATGGCTTCACCATCACCCAATCGCTGACCTACACGCTCGGCATGACGCTGGCCTTCCCGTGCGCCAGCGCATTCATGATGTATGCGCTGGAACGGTTCGGCAGGAAGGTTACCGCGGTTGCGGCCTTCGTGCTGGCCGGGCTGGCCGCCGCGGCGTTCGGTGTCGTGACGTCCAATGCGATGTTCTTCGTCGTCGGCTTCGTGATGATCTTCTTCATTCAGCTCGCTGGGAACTCGGCGCAGATCTTCATTTCCGAGGTGTTCCCCACCAACGCGCGCGCCACCGGCTTCGGCCTGACCCAATCGGCCGGGCGCGTCGCCAGCGCCGTCATCATCCCTGGCATCCTGCTAATCGAGCGCGGTTATGGCTTCACGGCGGTGTTCGTGGCCATTGCGATCACACTGGTGATTGCCGCGGTCGCGGTCACCCAGGTCGGGCCCGAGGCCCGTGGCCGCGCGCTCGACGAGATCGCGCCACTGACCGGCTAAGCGGGCTCTCCCATGGGTGGCACCACGTTGCAAGGCCTGCCAATCGAGCAAGCAGTCGGACCTGAGCGTCATCCAGTCGCGCAGGTCTCGGGCGGCAACCTCTGCGCTGCGCGGTTGCGGTCCGGTACGTGTGACTGCCAGAAATTCTGTGCGCGGGGATATTCCGCCAGAAATTGGTAAGATTTCGCAAATACCGACTCGGCCAAGTATTCCGTTGTTCTCGCGAAAGCCGTGCTCGCGCTCGTCGATCTCATCAGACGACGTGCGGTGTCCAGCGGCGGAGGCTATCGGCGCAGTGTGCCGATGTGATCGTTGTTGGTCGCGAATCCGGGACACCAGCGTTGTCCGACGACAGGCCGATACCGCCTCTAGCGGGATGGCGAATCGCAACGCAAGCCGGGAGCATCGCAAATGAAAGATTAGTGAACGATTCAGGCATCACGGCCATGGGAGGTGGATCAAGCACCGGTGATCCGGGTTCTCTCACTATGTTGACGCAAGGTGGCGAATCACTGTGGGATCGAACCTGGAGTAACGGCGGGTAAACTGCCACCAGGGTGGGGACGGGATTGGTGACGGAATTCCAGAAAGCAGCGGCTGCAGCGCGCCGACGTTATCCTGACAACGCTTGGTTCGCGCTTAGTGTGAATGAGCAGGCGAAGGCGATTTACGCTGAGTTGCGACGGATCGATGGAAAGCGCGTGACCGCTCTGCTGCGCCGCAGCGGTCCGCCGGCTCCGACGAAGCTGCGTGCCCGCCGACCGCTCACCGAGGGATGGACCTCGGCGGCCGAAGTCTGAATCGGCTCAGTAGCGCCGCAGCAGCGCCACCAGCCTGCCCTGCACCTTCACTCGGTCGGCGGGGAAAATCCGTGTCTCGTGTCGCACATTGCACGGCTCCAGCGCGATCGAATTGCCGCGCCGGCGCAGCCGCTTCAGCGTGACTTCGTTGTCGTCCACCAGGGCGACGACGATCTGGCCGTTCTCCGCGGTGTCGCCCTTGCGGATGATCACCTGGTCGCCATCCAGGATTCCGGCCTCGACCATCGAGTCGCCCGCAACCTCTAGCGCGTAGTGCTCGCCGTTGCCGAGCATCGCGAGCGGCACTTCGATTTGGCTGCCGGCGTCGCGCAGCGCCTCGATCGGCAAGCCGGCGGCAATGCGGCCATACAGTGGCAGCGAGATCGCCGGCGCATCGTTGGCGGTGCGAACGCCGGGAATCCGCGGGGTGAAATCGCCGCGGATAACGGTCGGTGAGAAGTGCTCGCCCCCGCCCTCCGTCGTCCGGTTGGCCAAGTCCTCGGGTAGCCGTTTCACCTCCAGCGCGCGGGCTCGGTGGTGGCGGCGCTCGATGAAGCCACGCTCCTCGAGCGCAGAAATCAGCCGATGGATGCCAGATTTCGACTTGAGCTGCAGGGCGTCCTTCATCTCCTCGAAGCTCGGCGA
>JASHVB010000441.1 GCA_030039695.1 Acetobacteraceae bacterium | reverse complement strand
GAAGCCGGCGTGCGCATGCTGCGTGGCGCGGAGCATCCGTTGAGCGCATTTGCCAAAAGCGCGAGCGTTGAGGGCGCCATCGCAGCGGGCATCATGATGGCCGGCACGCCAGCTCAGGTCGAGACACAGATCCGGAAGGTTTACGATCACGTCGGCGGGTTCGGCCATCTGCTGATCATGGGCCAGGCGGGATTCCTGGATCACGATGATACGGTTGCCGGCATTCGCATGTTTGCACGTGAGGTGTATCCGCGGGTGAAGCCGTGGTGACCTGAACGGGTGCGACAAAGGCAGGGGGAATCCGCGATTCCCGCTGCACGTGAGGGCGGGGGACGTCGGCATGGGCAAACTTGACGGCAAGGTGGCAATCGTTACTGGTGCGGGACGGGGCCTCGGACGCGCCTACGCGCGGCGGTTGGGAACGCTCGGCGCCAAGGTCGCCGTGTCCGACATCAACCTCCGATCCTTCGCCGAGTACGAAGCCGAAGCGAAGGCCATGACCGCCGACAGCACGGTGGCGGAGATCGAAACCGCCGGTGGCACGGCCATCGGCATCGAATGCGATGTGATGGACGCGGCGGCGGTGACAGCATTGGTCCGGCGCGTGATCGACGAATGGGGCCGGGTCGACATCCTGGTCGCCAATGCCGGCGGCGGACGTGGCCGGCCGGTGGACACGCGTGCCAGCAAGCTCGACCCCGCGCTTTTGCAGCTCGTCACCAACATGAATCTGTTCGGCACGGTCTACTGCTGCAACGCCGTCGCGCCGCACATGAAAGCGCAGCGCGCCGGCAAGATCGTCACCGTTGCGTCTGTCGCCGGGCTCGGCCCGTCACGCGACGGCGGCTATGCGCACTACGGCGCGGCCAAAGCTGCAATCGCTCATTATACCCGCTACCTCGCGCAGGACCTCGGGCCGCACGGCATCACCGCGAACTGTATCGCGCCTGGCTTCATCATGACCGGCCGCGTCGTCGCGACTGTGTTCCCCAATCGCAGCGACGCGAATACCAACTTCGCCGACATGGTCGCGCTGCGCCGGCTCGGCACGGTTGAGGACTGCGCGAGAGTGGTCGAGTTCCTGACAACCGACCTGTCGGACTACGTCACCGGCACGGTCATCGCGATCGACGGAGGGCTGGTGCGATGGGCATGAACCTGAGTCTCGACGGCGTGCGTGTACTGGAACTCGCTCGTTACCAGGCGGGTCCGCGCGGCGGCATGATTCTGTCGGACCTCGGCGCGGAAGTCATCAAGATCGAACGCCCTGGCGGCGAAGAGACCCGCAAACATCCGCCCATGGTGCGCGGGCAGAGCGTGTATTTCACGGTCTACAACCGAGGCAAGAAAAGCATCTGCCTCGATATGCGTGATCTGCGCGGCAAGGAGATTTTCGCCGATCTGGTAAAGCAGTCCGACGTGGTACTCGAGAATTTCCGCCCCGGCACCATGAAGGCGATGGGGTTCGACTATGATGCGCTGCGTGCGCTGAACCCCCGCGTCATCTTGGTGTCGGTATCGGGCTTCGGACAGTACGGACCATATACCGACCGCCCCGCGTTCGATCCTCTCGGCCAGGCGATGAGCGGGCTGATGATGCTGACCGGGCAACCGGTGGGCCAGCCGCTCGGGACCGCAACATCGTTGGTCGATCGCTATACCGCGCTCCATGCGACGATCGGTACCCTTGCGGCCCTGCGCCATCGTGACCGGACCGGCGAAGGCCAGCTCGTTGATTGCTGTCTGCTCGATTCGGCTCTCACCATGGTGGAGATTCCGACGTCCTATTATCTGGCAACCGGCGAGGAAGGAGGTGAAGCTGGCCGGCCGCCTTATCGCGCGAACGACGGCTGGGTCGTCATCTCGGCAGCGGGTCGCGAGATGGCCGGGCGCTTGATGCAATTGATATCCGGCGCATCAGCCGGTGCGGCGGAACCGCTGACCGGCGGACAGGGCGCAGACGCGCGCCGCCGCGCGGTCGAGGCGTGGTGTGCAGAACGCAGCGTCGAAACGATCTGTCAGGCGCTGATGGATATCGGTGTGCCGGTAGCGCCGGTCCGCAGCATCCCACAGGTCGCGACCGACCCACATCTGTGGGAACGCGAGATGCTCGTGAACATGGAAGATGCCATCGCGGGCGAAATGTACGTACCCGGCGTTACAATCAAAATGTCGAAGACGCCGGGGCGCGTCGGCCCGGTGCCGACGCCCGGGCAGCATACCGACGAGGTGCTGGGTCGATTGCTGGGATTCGATGCTGAGACGCTGCGGAGCCTGCGTGACGACAAGGTGATTGCATGACAACGGTCGCGATCGTCGGCGCCGGCATCGGCGGCGTCTATCTCTCAGCGTTTCTCGGCGTTGCCGGCTGCAGCGTCCGGCTGCACGATATCGATGACACGCGTCTGGCCGATATCCGCGCGCGCGGCGGCATCGATTTGGAAGGGCCGCCCAACCGGTTCGCTGCGTTGGAGCAAATAACGACCGATCTTGCGTCCGCCGTTGATGACGCAGAAATTGTCATTGTCGCGACCGGCGGCACTTATCAGGAGACTGTTGCCACGTCGCTCGCGCCGTTGCTGCACGACGGACAGATCATCATGCTCGTCCAAGGCAACACCGGCGGTTCTCTGGTGGTACGCCGCGCGCTGGATGCGGCCGGCTGCGCCGCACGCGTCGATGTCGCCGAGATGGACAATTACCCCTATTCCTGCTGGCGGCGCTCGTCGACGCGCATTGCGCCGATCGTCAGCAAACAGTTCCTGCAAATCGCAACCTTTCCCGGCAGCCGGATCGACGCCGTGTTTCCCCGTCTTGCGCCACTGTTCCCGCATGCAAGCGCTACCCCAACAATCGCTTACACCGGCTTCACCAACGCCAACGCGATGTTGCATGTCGCGAATTGCGTCGCCAACGCGGGCAAGATCGATCGGGGCGAGGGTTACCGCTTCTACGCCGAGGGTGTCACGCCGCTGGTCGCCAACCTGTATCGCGCGATCAACGCGGAACGGGTTGCCGTGGCTGCGGCGCTTGGCGCAAACGTACCGACGCTGGAAGCGTGGTTCGAACGCACCTACGGCGTGCGTGGTGCGAGCCTCAGCGAAACATGCCAATTGCTGACGACGAACGCCAACGGGCCGTACCAGGCAACGGGCACGCCGAAATCGTTCGCGCATAAGTATATCAGCGAGGACGTGCCGGTCGGGCTAGTGCCGATGAGTGCGCTCGGCGCGGCCGTTGGTATCGCTACTCCAGCCATCGACGCGCTGATCGAGATCATACGCTGCATGACTGGCAAGGACTACGCCGCGGAGGGCCGCACGCTGCGACGGATGGGGCTGTCCGGAATGAACGCTGCAGGCATCCGCCATGTTCTGGCCAGGGGATTCAGATAGCTAACAGAGGGAACGCGCCATGCTCTTTACCTGCCTGCCGCCCGGCGCGCCTATCCCCGGCCGCTTCCCCGGACCGTCGCATCAACGCGGCAAGTACTTCGTTGTCGATATTCATTGCCACTTGCTGACGGAAAAGGCGGAACAAATGTTCCGCGAGTCCGGTGCGACTGACAACCGGCCGCGCGAGATATTCGCCAACCCTCGCACGCGGGAGGTCAACCGGGAGCAAGCACGGCGCACGCGCGTGCAGTTCACCTCGATAGCGAAACGCCTGGCCGACATGGACCAAATGGGCATCGACGTGCAGGCGATCACGCCGGCGCCGAACCAGACTTACTACGACACACCGCCCGAGCTCGGGATCGCCACCGCGCGCGTCATCAACGATAACATTGCGGAGATCTGCGCGACGCACCCGGACCGCTTTGCCGGCCTGGGCACCGTGCCGTTCCAGGCGCCCGACCTGGCTGTCGCCGAACTCGAAAGACTGCACAAGTCGCTCGGCCTGCGCGGCGTCGAGATCGCAACCAACGTGGCCGGCGCGGATCTGTCGGAAGATCGTTTCCGCAAAATTTTCGCGAAGGCTGAAGAGTTGAACCTCACACTGTTCATGCATCCGACCGGGTTCACCGAGGCGCGCCGGCTCGGCGATCACTATTTCACCAACGTGATCGGCAACCCGCTGGATACCACGCTCGCCGTGCATCACCTGATCTTCGGCGGCGTGCTGGAGCAGTGCCCAAAGCTCACGCTGGTGTTGTTGCATGGAGGCGGATACCTGCCGGCCTATTCCGGGCGCATCGACCACGCCGCGGCGGCGCGCCCGGACTGCTGTGAGCAGATTGGCGAGATGCCGACAGCGTATCTGAAGCGGCTCTATTTCGACACGCTGGTCTATACCCACCCACAATTGGAATACCTGGTACGGCAATACGGCGCAGACCACGTGCTGATGGGGACGGATTATCCGGCAGACATGGGGGAGGTTGATCCGCTCGGGTTCATCGAGTCCGCCCTGGGGCTGAACGAGGCGGAGCGCCGCGCGATTTTGGGAGGCAATGCCGCGAGGCTGCTGGGCCTCGAAATACCCAAGCGTGGTTAAGCGGCAAAGCGAGCGGCGCGCCCGCCTCGAGGGAACAGGGCCGAGCGCACGGAGGTTGCGGTAGGTCTCGCACCCGTGGGCGTTGCGGTACGCGCCGTCCTCTCCCACTCGCGCGCGAGGTGCCCTCAGAACCCCATCGCCTCGTCATAGGCCCGCCGAACGTCCTCCGGCTGGCCCACCAGATAGGGAAATCCCCGCCGCGGCACCTCGCCTCCGCGCGGCCCGCCGCGCTCCACTTGCTCTCGCGTCGCGCCCTCCGTCAGCAGGGCACGTGCGATGATCGGCAATCGTACGCACCGGTTTGCCTCGGCATCGCGAATCACCGCCTTCGGCTCGCCGCCGGCCGCGACGGCCTCGAGATCCTGAAAAAACCGTTGCCGCATCATGATGATGCCCCGATCACTACGTCCGAGATGTTCGCGCCGCCGGTCGGTGATGGCGCCCTGTCCCACCCAGCCGACAAAATCCTGGTTCATGATATGGCTGGTGATCCACCGTCCAGTCGCAGGATCAGTGACCGGCGAATACCAGTACGGGATCGTCTTCTGCACAAACGGCTCGCGGTCCTGTGGCACGCGCGTGAAGAACCAGCCGACGCTCAGCGTGGTCGTGTCGTCGATCGGCACGCGCCACTCGAAATGATTGCCGGTGAACAATGCATTCGGCCACAGACACACACGGCCGACGGTCCAGAGCGGATCATTCTCGTCCGCACCCTCGCGCACCCGGCGATACACCAGACCGTATTCGAACTCGTCGAACCCCAACTTCAGATGCCGCGGCGCCGGCGCGCCGTTGCCGCCGGCACTGCGACCCTTCCAGTTGTCGTGCAGCCATTCGAAATGCACCGGATCGATCGAGTTCTCCTGGCATTGCAGCCAGTTGCACGGCACGACGGAGAACACGATCTGCACGAAGCCGTTCGCCCAGGTGAACGGTTCCCAGTTCGGCACCAGCGGCGCCGGCGACGGACCGAGATACGCCCAGATCAACCCGGCGTGCGTTTGCACCGGATAGGCGGTGATGTGGATACGGTCTCGGAAGTTGACTTCCGGCGCGTCGACGTCCTCGAACGGCTGTTCAACGCAGGCGCCTGACGCGTCGAAGCACCAGCCGTGATAGCTGCAACGCAGTCCGCTCGTTTCCACCATTCCATAGGAAAGATCGGCGCTGCGGTGTGGGCAGTGCCGTTCGACCAAGCCGTAGCGGCCGCAAAGATCCTTGTACAGCACGAGGTCCTCGCCCAACAGACGCACCGGCTTCACCGGATTGTCGGCAAGTTCGGCGACCGCGGCGATCGGCTGCCAGTAGCGCCGCAGCAGGCCGCCCATCGGCGTGTCGGGTCCGACTTCTGTCAGCAGCTTGTTGCGGGCTTCACTCAGCATCGTGCGTTGATCCAGTGCGGGTTGTCATTGCGAGGAGCATCGCGATGAAGCGCGCTCTCTCATAACTTCACCAGTTTCTGCAGGCACAATATATCCTGGTCATCCGGGATCGGTGTGCCGCGGTTCTTCATCGATGTGCGCGCGACTTCTCCGACATAGATGTCGCCGTGCGAATCGATCGCCACGCCGTGCGGCGAGGTAAACTGGCTCGGCCTGTCGCGCGTTGCGTCGCCCAGACGTGCGAGCGGTTTGCCTTCGTGTGTCATGATGCTGATGCGCGGGCCGATTCCGGGCGACCTCATGTTCACTGCCATCCCCGGCCCGCTTTCTCCGACATATGCCATTGGATGCCGTCCGCGCGACATGCAGAGGCCGCACGGGCGGTGCATGTTGTTCCACTGCGTCTCATAGCGGCCCTTGCCGTCGAACACCTGCACGCGGTGGTTTTCGCGGTCGGCAACATAGACCCAGCCATCCGCGTCGCAGCAGATGTTGTGTACGATGTTGAACTGGCCGGGATCCGTGCCCGGTTCGCCCCATGAGAACAGCAACTTGCCGTCGGGGGAGTATTTATGCACGCGCGCATTGCCGTAGCCATCGGCGACATAGATCGCCCCCTCGGGCGACAACGCGGTGTGCGTGCAGCGGTTCAACGGATCACCGCTCATGTACGGGGCCGGTTCGCCCGGCACGCCGATCTCCAGCAGCATCTTCCCCATCGGCGTGATCAGCCGTACCGTGTGATCACCATCGTCGGTGCAATAGATTGTGTCGTCCTCTGCGACATGCACGCCGTGTGGGCGGCGGAATAGGCCTTCGCCCCAGGAGCGCAGAAAGTTACCCTCGCGGTCGAATACGATCATCGGGTGCTCACCGCGCGCGAAGACGTAGACGTTGTCTTTGCTGTCCACGCCAACGGCGGCAACTTCGCCATAACGCCAGCCGGGCGGCAAGCGGCCCCAGTCCTCGTGCGCTTCGTAGCGATAGTCGCCGCCGCCGAGTATCTGCGTCATCCGCAGCCTCCCGTTTCCTCTCGGCGCGAGCCTATGCGGTTCGACCGGCATGCGCCATCCGGCCCCGCTCCGGCGTGTGCCAGCGCAGGCGGCTGCACGGCGGGGTCGCTGCTGTGCGCTCCCCGGTTGGTCTGACCGCGGCGCAGTGAGGCCATGACACCGCGACCGACGACGGTGATTTCGTCGCTCTCCTGATACTGATCTCTCAGTGCCACCGACGGCACCTGTCGGATGATTGGAATTCCCCACCATCGCGCAGGAGAAGGGAACGGAACGGCGATCGCATGGGAAAGCGCCGTGCGTTGGGCCCCTCACCCGCGTCGCTTCGCCCCGCGACCGTTTCCGCGAAGCGGACGCGCGATACGTCCCATGCTAGGGGTACATCCTAGGTAAGATAGGAATGCACGATCCCGATGAGCTCCTCTGCTGCCTTGCTCGCCTGGGCGCGATCCTTTTCTTGCACCAGGTGCTCGCGGATGTGATCCTCGATCACCTCGGCGATGAAACCGTCGAGCGCACCGCGGCAGGCCGTGGCTTGTTGCAGCAGTGACGCGCAGCTCGCGTCTTCGTCAAGAGCCCGCTGGATCGCTTCAACTTGCCCGCGAATCCGCCCCAGCCTCCGCCGCAGTTTCACTTTTTCCTGGTCCGCAGTTGACACAGCACTTGATCCCATACTGGGTATGAGTATATCGCTGACTCGGCAGGAACGCGAGCCTCGGGCGCGGGTGCCTGTGTCTGCCCCGGTTCACCCCGGGGACGTCGTAACCTCGCTGAAGGATCACATGAAACCGCGATCTAGCAGCCAGCCCTCGGAGAGCCACAGTAGGCGCTTGCCGCCTGCCGTGACGCCGTTGGGTTGGACCATCGCCCGGGATCCGCATGTGTCCGTTGAGGCTCACGCGCTGAGACGCTGAGCCGCCATCGGCCAGGCCTCCCGGGCTCGGGCAACCGCTTGAGCAACAGGAGGCGACAATGGCCGCCCTTCTGCAACTTGCCCCGGTGCAGGGGATTTCAAACGCCGCCGACGCGTTCGCGCGGCTGCACCAGGCTGTCGCCACCTCGCGGAGCCAGACGGCGCGGCGACGGCCAGCGCCTGTCTGCTACCGGGCTCCGCGCGCCGCGCGGCGTCCGGCGTGCCGCCGGTACGCGGCACAGCCCGGCATCCCCATCCCTCCCCACTGACGCGGCTTTTCCAGGCCTTTCGTCTTCACCGCACGCGAGCGGTGCTCGCAACAGCGCCGCGGGAGAACCAGGATGGATCAGATGATCGATATCAGGCCCCAAGCGCGGGCCGCAGTTCTGGACAGCGCGCATCTCGGCGACATCGAGGGCGCGCTCGGCACGATCTTCCAGCACGACACCGGCGCACGCCTGACCTGGCGGCGTCACCTCGCCACGCTGCTTGCGATCATCGGCCCCGGCCTGATCGTCATGGCGGGCGACAACGACGCCGGCGCGTTTGCCACCTACTCCCAAGCCGGCCAGAACTATGGCACCACGCTGCTGTGGACGCTGCCGCTGCTGATCCCCGTGCTGTATGTGAACCAGGAAATGGTGCTGCGGCTCGGCGCGGTTTCCGGGGTTGGTCATGCGCGGCTGATCCTGGAACGCTTCGGCAAGTTCTGGGGCGCGTTCAGCGTCATTGACCTGTTCCTGCTCAATGCGCTGACCATCGTCACCGAATTCATCGGCATCAGCCTGGCGCTGGACTATCTCGGCGTCTCCAAATTGTTCGGTGTGGCGATCGCGGCGGTCCTGACCGTCATGGGCGCCAGCACCGGTAATTTTCGCCGCTTCGAGCGCTTCGCGCTGGCGCTGTGCTTCGGCAGCCTGCTGCTGGTGCCAATCCTGCTGATGTCGCATCCGCCAATCGGCCAGACGCTGCGCAACCTGGTGATTCCGGGGATGCCGCAGGGCAAGTTTTCGGA
The DNA here is from genome assembly GCA_030039695.1 of Acetobacteraceae bacterium. The sequence goes on along the minus strand of JASHVB010000441.1, from coordinate 807 downwards.
CATCATGCTGCTGATCATCGGCCTGGTCGGCACCACGATCGCGCCCTGGCAACTGTTCTTCCAGCAGAGCTACGTCGTGGACAAGCGCATCACACCGCGCTTCATAGCATACGAGCGCGCTGATCTGTGGTTGGGCATCGTGCTCGTCATGGTCGGCGGCATCGCGCTGATGGCATTCTCCGCAGCGGCGTTCACCGGCACACCGCAGTTCGGCAACTTCACTGATGCCGCCGGTGTCGCCGCAGGACTGGCGCGGCACGTCGGGCCGACCGCCGGGGTGTTGTTTGCTCTCGCGTTGATCGACGCCAGCGTGATCGGCGCGTCCGCGGTGTCGCTCTCCACGGCCTACGCAATCGGCGACGTGCTGGCGGTGAAGCATTCACTGCACCGCAAGCCGACCGATGCGGTCGGGTTCTACCTGGTCTATGCCGGACTGATCGGACTCGCCGCCGCGCTGGTGGTGATTCCGGGATCGCCGTTGGGTCTGCTCACGCTGGCGGTGCAGGTCCTGGCCGGCGTGCTGCTCCCCAGCGCCACCGTGTTCCTGCTGCTGCTCTGTAACGACCGGGCGGTACTGGGACCGTGGGTGAACAAGACGGGGCTGAACATATTCACCGGCGCGGTGATCGCGGTGTTGGTCGTGCTGTCTGTCATCCTGACCGCAGCGGTTCTGTACCCGGATATCAGCGACCGAACCATCATCTGGACCTTGGCTGGCGGCATGCTTTTGGCGCTGATCGTCGGGGGTGTCGCTTTGCTGCTGCAGCGAAACGGCCGGCACGATCGCGTGGCGGATCCCGACGAGGA
>JASHVB010000440.1 GCA_030039695.1 Acetobacteraceae bacterium | reverse complement strand
GCGCATATTTTGGTGTCGTTCCTGGCGTATTGTCTCTACGTCACGCTGCAACGCCGACTTCACCCGCTGGCCCCCGGGCTGACCGCGCGCAGCGCGCTCGAGAAATTCGCCGCCGTGCAGATGATCGACGTCCATCTGCCAACCACCGATGGGCGTGAACTGATCCTCTCCCGATACACACAGCCCGAGGCGGATCTACAGCTGCTGCTCGCCCGGATGAAGCTCGTCCTACCGGCCCAGCCGCCGCCGAAAATCTCCGGCGCCGCCGCTGCCGCTGCCGCCACCACGTTGCGTGGTGAAGACCTTTTAGTGTAACGCCTTGATTTTATTGGAGCGGGGCGTCTCAAAATGGCCCAATCCGCGAAGACGGGCTAGCGCCACCACCGGGGGGCGTAGTCGGTCCGACGCGAGCTACGTCGAGGTGATTGTCGCCTTCACCCGCTCAGGACGGAATGGTGTCTGTCGCAGGCGTACGCCGGCCGCATCGAACACGGCGTTGCTGATCGCCGCTGCTGTTGGGCAAGTCGCGGGCTCCCCAGCCCCATAAGAGGGGTATTCCGGCCGATTGTTTACGAGAAGTACATCGATGCGGTCCGGGATCTCGGAGAATCGCAGGATCGGGTAGCCCGTCCAGTCACGGCTGGTGACATGGGCGCGGTCGAACGTCACCTCCTCATGCAGCGTGCGACTGAGCGACTGGATGACGTTGCCTTCGACCTGGTTACGCAACCCGTCGGGATTGACCACCAGGCCGCAATCATGCGCCACCACCACGCGGCCGACTTTGATCTGCCCGCTGGCCGGATCGACGGTCACGTCGGCGATCGTCGCGACACGCGCATCATCGCGGTTCACCCACGCGATGCCACGCCCCTGCACGGGCTTGCCGCCAGAGGCAGGCTTTTTCGCAATCTCTGGCCGGCTGACCCACCCATACGTCTCCGCCGCCGCCCGTAGAACATCGATGCCACGCGGATCGGTGACGTGGGCAAGGCGGAAGTCCAACGGGTCCTGACCGGCCGCAGTGGCAAGCTCATCGATGAAAGACTCCATTGCAAAGGTGGTCTCGAATTGCGCCGGGGAGCGCAGCCATGCCGTTAACAACCCGACACGTCCCTCGCCATGGCAGGCCACATCAGCATTCGGGAAATTGTAGAGGTAGGTGACATTGGGACGACCGAGACCTGTCACGCCGGTCAGGTCGGGCTGACCGATCAACGCGGCGGCGATTAGATGTGTGTCGCTCGTCGTCGGGATCCACATGTGATGCCGCCAGGCAACAACGCGGCCGCTGCTGTCCAGCGCGCCAAGCAGATCCTGCACGATAGGCGGCCCCTTCGGCTCCCATCCGTGCTCGTCCCAGCGCATCCATTGCACGCGCACAGGCCGGCCGACTGCCTGGGACATCAGGCCGGCGTCGGCGACAACATGATCGAGTCCATTGCGGCCATAGCCACCAGCCGCCTCGAACCAGATGAGCTCAACATTCTGCAGTGGAATGCCGAGCATTTTTGCCATATCACGCCGCGTCTCATGCGGCATCTGCGTACCGGACCAGAAGGTGGCGCGGCCAGGCTTTACATCGGCGATGGCGCATGAAGGCCCAATGGAGCCGTGCATTTGGAACGGCGTCTTGTAGGTCGCCTTGAGAGTGCGACCACCGGCGAGCGAAGCCAGAGCGATATCGACCGAGCCTTGACTTGCGGCGGCGTAATTACTGCCGGCGGCAGTCGTCCGCACAACGTCCCAAATCTGCTCCATCGGTGGCAGGCCGTCCCAGTTCGACCATTTTGCCTGTCCCGCATCGGCACCGGACGGGCTGAGCGTGGAACCGAGCTTTGCCGCCGCCTCTATTGCGGCCCATTCCGTCTCGGCGACCACCCCAAGGAAATTGTCGCGCCGGACCACCTGCACGAAGCCAGGAATATTCTTAAGCCCGGTTTCGTCAACGCTGAGCAGACTCGCGCCGACGCCATAGGGTCGCACCACACGCCCGTGCAGCATGCCCGGCACGCGCACGTCCTGGATGTAAGTGAACTGGCCGGTCATCTTGCCCGGGATATCCTTGCGCGGCACCGACTTGCCGACGACGGTATAGGTGGAAGGATCCTTCAGGTGAGCCTCAGGCGCCACCACCATATCGAAGCGCTCGCCGCTGGCGCCGATCTCCATGTCCAGGCGCTTGCCATCGACAAGCTTGCCATAAGTAATCGAGCGCTGCGGGGCGTCGATGAGCGAAATCGTGCCGCCGTTGGCGACGAGCTGGTTGGCCGACACGCCGAAATGTGCCGCTGCGAGATCAAGCAACGCCGCGCGCCCCGCCGCCGCCGCGTGCCGGATTTGTGGGCCGGCGTAACGGACGGTTCTGCTGCCGTAGCTTGGCCCTTGATCCACCGTTTCCGAGGTGGTTCCCATCACCACATCGAGCCGTTCCAAGGGGAAGTCCAGTTCCTCGGCGGCGATCTGCGCCAGCGCCGTCTGCACGCCCGTGCCGGTCTCCACCTTGCCGGTGAACAGCGTCACCCTGTTGTCTGGACGCACCGCGAGCCAAGCATAGAGGCGGCCCGCCGGCGGCGGCGTCACCGCACCAGGTGTTGTCTTGGTGGCCGCCGTTGCGCTATCCGTGGAGCCGAACAGGCTGAAGGCGATCACGAGTCCGCTCGATGTCTGCAGGAATCCGCGCCGGCCCAGTCGCGCGGCTTCGCGAATATCACTCTGATGCGTCGTCATCGTCTTACGCTCCCTGCGCAGCAGCCCGCTCGATGGCACGCACGATCCGCATATGCGTTCCGCAGCGACAGAGATTGCCATCCAGCGCCTGCTTGATATCGTCGCGATTGGGGTGCCGGTTTTGATCGAGCAAGGCCTTGGCCGCCATGATCATGCCGTTGATGCAATAGCCGCATTGCGCTGCCTGTTCTTCGATGAAGGCTTTCTGCAATGGGTGCGGGTTATCGACGGTGCCGAGCCCCTCCAGCGTGATGACCTTGGCCTGACCCACGGCCGAGACCGGCATCACGCAGGAACGGATCGCATTGCCATTCATCACGACCGTGCAGGCGCCGCATTCCGCCAGCCCGCAGCCGAATTTGGGGCCATGCAGCCCCAGATCGTCCCGCAGTGCATAGAGCAACATGCTGTCCGGTTCGACAGTAACCGTCTGATCATTCCCGTTGATGTTGAGCGTGATTGACTGCGGCATCGGAACCATCTCCTTTAGCCAAGGGCTGGTACTTTAGCGCGCAGATGCGGCCGGTTGCCCATTCTGGAAGTCACTCTGTTGTGACGCGTCCCTGCAGACTGCCTGGACCGCATAAGAGCGTGTGCCAAAAGTCTTCGGTCCGGGTGGAAGCCTGCGGAAGCCTGTTGAGCCCCATGCTGTCGCCTGGGAATTTGGGTGCCAAACTGCTTCCATCACGGTGCCGCACTGCTAGCATCGCAGCACCCCGCCAGACAGACGAAGGAGACCTGTGCGTTTGCAGTCAGGGCCATGAGTCCGTGCGATGCTTAGGGCATTTCGAGCTCATACTTGATCTTTACCATTTTAAGCTTCGGATCTGCGATGATTGAAGGCGGCAAAGTGACGGGTCGTATAGTGCATTTGCCGCGGCTTTCGATCGCGACCAGCAGCTCGTGTCGCGTGACGAGGCCGTTGTTCTACTGAGAGATGTAATCGTACATG
>JASHVB010000439.1 GCA_030039695.1 Acetobacteraceae bacterium | reverse complement strand
TCCGTACGTCCTCCAGGTCGAGCCCGTTCTCGGCAAGCTTGGCGGGATCGAGCTGAATGCGAATGGCGGGGTGTTGCTCACCGCCGATGCCCACCAGGCCAACGCCGGGTACCTGCGAGATCTTCTGCGCGATGATGCTTTCAGCGTAGTCGTCAACCGTGGTGATGGGCAGCGCTTTGGACGTCAGTCCGAGCACCAGCACCGGCGCATCGGCCGGATTGGTCTCATGGTAGGTCGGCGGTGACGGCATGTCCTTTGGCAACTGGCCCGCCGCCGCGTTGATCGCCGTCTGCACGAGTTGGGCCGCCGCGTTGATGTCGTCATTCAGGGCGAATTGCAGCGTGATCTGCGTGTAGCCCGTCGAGCTCGTTGAGGTCATCTGCGTGAGATACGGGATCTCGCCGAATTGCTTTTCCAGCGGCGTAGCGACAGAGGACGCCATGGTCTGCGGATCGGTCCCAGGCAGTTGCCCGGTAACCGTGATCGTCGGGAACGAGACATTCGGCAGAGCCGCGACCGGCAGCAGCGTGTATGACACGCCGCCGAGTAGCACAATCGCCACCATGAGCAGGGCCGTGGCGATCGGCCGCCGGATGAAACCTGATGACATGTTCATCCCAGCATCCCCGCACTGGCTTCTGTACTGTTCTGCACGCGCGGATCACCGGCCGGCACCTGTGCCACCTTGACCCCGTCGCTCAGCCGATACTGGCCTTGCGTCACCACGACGTCGCCGGGCTGCAGACCGCTGTCGATCAGCGCGCGGCCATCCAGCGTTTCGCCGACCGTCACCGGGCGCTGCCGCACTGTGCCGTTCGCCGCGATGGCATAGACCAGCGAGCCATTCTGTCCTTGCAGCAATGCGTCGAGCGGCACTGTGATCGCGTTGTGCCGCTGGCTGAGGATCAGACGAACATTGACGAACTCACCCGGCCACAGCGTATGGTTCGCGTTGGGAAACGTGGCCTTGAGCTGGATCGTGCCGGAGTTCTGGCTGACCGCATTGTTCACCAGCAACAGCGTGCCTTCATCGAGCTTTGTGCGATCATTCTGGCCATAGGCGACCACTCGCAGTGTCCTTGTGGCCATCGCTCTCTGCACCGCCGGCACGTCGTCCTGCGGCAGCGTGAAGACCACTGAGATCGGCTGGATCTGCGTGATCGTGACGATGGGCGTGGTCGAACTCGGCTGCACGATATTGCCGATATCAACCAACTTGATACCCGTCACGCCATCGATCGGCGAGGTGATGGTGGTGTAGCTGAGCTGGGTCCGGGCATTGAAGATCGCCGCCTTGTCGCCGGCGATGGCGGCCTGCAGGCTGTCGACCGTCGCTGTCTGATCGGACACCTGCTGTGGCGTTGCATACTCCTGCCTCATCAACGTCGCATAGCGGCCCAGATTGAGGTTGGCGGCAGCCAGATTAGCTGTATCGCGTGCCAGCGACGCCTCGGCCTGCTGCAAGGCGGCCTGGAACGGCCGCGGATCGAGTTGGGCGATCAGGCTGCCTGGATGCACCGTCTGTCCCTCGACGAAGCCGATCCTATCGATGGTGCCGGTAACCTGTGCGTGCACGTCCACGACATTATAGGCCTCAACGGTGCCGATGCCGCTCAATACGATCGGCATGTCGGATACGCGTACTTTCTCTGCGACGACCGGTACCGGCGCCGGCGCAGCCTTCGGCGCCGGCGTGGCGACAGCGCGCTGCGTATGCCAGATGGCAATCCCTCCGGCGCTGGCCGCGATGCACAGTCCAACAATCAGGATTCGTGTCCGCACGCTGCAATCTCCGTCTGTTTCCACGGCTCGAAAGTGTGCGCGTGGTCCTCTCGGGGGAAATTAAATCCGGACGGATCGCGATGCCTCTTCCGCATAGGACGGCGGCGGCGCAGCTATCCTCGCGACTGGGTGGCGTCCCGCCATCGGCGCCTGGTTGAGGCGAACGTGCATGGCCTTTCGCAGCTTGCTCAGGGCGCGCACCTCGATCTGCCGGATGCGCTCGCGTGACACGCCATAATGGCGTGCCAGTGTCTCCAGCCTGGCCGGATCGTCCTTAAGCCATCGCTCGCTCAGGATATGCCGCTCACGCTCGTCCAAGGTTTTGAACGCGGCGGACAGTGCCTTCTTGCGCCCCGTCAGCTCCTCCCGTTCGGCAAGGCTGGCTTCCTGGCTCTCAGTCTCGTCAATCAGCCAGTCCTGCCACTGATCGTTCTCACCCGGTTCGATGGCAACGTTGAGACTGTAGTCGGGTCCCGTCAGTCGGCGGTTCATGTTGACCACCTCGCTTTCCGGGACATCTAGCAGGTGGGCAACCTTACCAACCTGCTGGGGTGAAAGATCGCCATTGTCGATTGCGTGCATTTCGCTCTTCAGACGACGCAGGCTGAAAAACAGCTTTTTCTGCGCTCTCGTGGTGCCGATTTTCACCAGAGACCAGGAGTGCAAGATATGTTCCTGGATTGCGGCCCGGATCCACCAGATAGAATAAGTGGCCAGCCGGAATCCCCGATCGGGATCGAACCGGTTCACTGCCTGCAACAGCCCGACACTGCCCTCGGCGATCAGGTCGCTGAGCGGCAATCCGTATCCCTGGTAGCCAGCGGCAATCTTGGCAACGAGCCGCAAATGCGATGTCGCCAGCTTATGGGCCGCGATAACGTCGTGGCAGTTGCGCCATGCCCGCGACAGGGCGAGTTCCTCGTCCAGTGAAAGCATCGGATAGCTGTGGATCGCCTGCATGAGTCCAGGAGCGATGTGACGTGTTGCGGACAGCGATATGGAGCGCATGGTGGTCCCCCGCCCGGTCAGCACCAGGCGATAACTGCTGATTGACGTAAGTGGCTGGCGACGAATGTTCGCCAATTGGGAAGGGTGGCTGCGCGAGCCCCCGGCTGTCGCGCGTGTCGCGATAGTCAGGGCTCGTGGCGCAACACTTATCGATCGCTACTCACCCGAGCAGCACCAGTGCCAATGCTGTAGCCAGGCTCAAACTGCAGCTCCAACTGGGTATGCAGGTACCCCGGGCTGGATCCGCTGCCGATATACGCGGCTCCGGTTCCGATGCTGTACCCAGGCTCCTGCCGCAGCTCTTGCTCATTTCTCTGGAACATCGCACCGGAGCCATCGCCGACACGCGCGGCACCAGTGCCAATGCTGTAGCCGGGCTCGTGTCGCAGCACCTGCTGGTTCCGCAGGAACATCGCGCCGGAGCCGTCGCCAACGCGCGCCGCGCCAGTGCCAATGCTGTAACCAGGTTCGGACAGGAGCTCCTGATGATCCCACTGATACGACGGGGTGGCGCCGTCGGCAACGAAGGCGGCATTCGTGGGTGTCTTTGCCGCTGCCGCTGCCGCAGACAATGCCAGCGCCATTGTCGCGACCCCGGCAAGTATTTGTAGCTTCATATCACATACTCCGTTTGTAGTCGTTGTGGTCCCGTAGCCATAGTCTGACCTGGCTGCGGTTGCACCGCTCGGCCTGTTCTGGCCTGCGCGTCAGTGCGCTTCGTCGGTTGTTCTCGGCTGTTAAGATGCGAAGACAACGCCGCCGCAGGAAATTATAATTGGGCAGAGCGCTATGAACGTCCGGCATCGTGGGCCCGGGCGATACCCAATGGCCCAGTGTACTGGGGACATGTTGGCTTGCTGTCTTGGCAATCATCACGTGCCTCGCGTGTCTTCACGCCGCGAGACTTCGGCCGATGCCGCGCGTCATTCCAATAAATGTTTTCGATGCATCCGATCGATTGTCGCGATAGGTGCTCGTCGCCTCATCCGGCACGCCGATCGGATGACGCGAAATTCAAACTTCACAGGCGGATCGGCCAGCATCAGTCCTGAGCATGGCAGGCGTGCCAGATCACGGCACAGTGAGGGGCAAACCCAAGACCGTCGTTCGTTCTCTGTTTGTTCAAGTTGTTCTGCGCAGCCGCCCGGCTCGTGTTCGTGCCCGAGATTACGGTGTCGTCAGAAGCCAAACCATGCAGCACGTTCATTGCGTCGTGTCGAACTCTCAGTCGCTCATCGAGGTTCGTCAGCGCCATGTTATGCCCCGAAGACCACCACTCGCCGCACTCATCTATCGCTAGGGGAGCAGCCATGTTCAGATGCGATGCGGATCAACTCTGTTCTGACCGCAATACATCTGCGCGCTCGAGGCATATCCCGGACTGGCCCGGGGCGGCGTCTGCACAAGGCTTGCCCGGCGGAGATCCGGCGTTGTCGTGGCCGCAAAACCCGTCCGGTCAGCCGATCACCATTGCCGAATTGATCGAGAACGCCGCGCAAACACCGCCGCGACCCGGCGGCTTTGCGCTCGCCCGGTGCGTCGACGCTTGGAGCACCCGAGCCGCTTTGTCGGAGCGACCGTCACTGGCTGGGCACTAAAGATCTCCAACGTGAGCTGGATATGTCGGGCATCATCTCCCTCGTACGATCCGTCCTCGATAATGAAGCGCTGCGCGAGCCGACGCCGCCCCGATCTGTCGCCGGGACGCGACCGCCGTCGCTCACCTTGGAGGCCAGACACCTCTCCCGTTCGATATCAGGCAAGGTGCTACTCGATGACGTCGATGTGCGTATCGAACCGGGTGAAGCTCTCGCCGTCATCGGGCCAAGCGGCGCAGGCAAATCAACATTTCTGCGAATGCTGAACCGTCTCGACGAGCCAACCGGGGGTTCCGTGTTTCTGAACGGAGAGGACTATCGGTCGATCCCGACGCGCACACTGCGCAGGAGGATCGGAATGGTCATGCAAATGGCCTATTTGTTCCCGGGTACAGTGGCGGAAAATATTGCCTTTGGCCCGCAGCAGCGTGGCGAAGAGCCTGCGGAAGAGCACATTGCCGCCTTGCTCGAGCGCGTCGGTCTGCCGGGTTACCAGGAGCGCGACGTACGCAACCTCTCCGGCGGAGAAGCACAGCGCGTATCCGTCGCGCGCACCCTGGCGAACGCGCCCGAGGCATTGCTGCTGGATGAACCGACGTCCGCACTCGATGACACCTCGGTGCGTCGCATCGAAGAACTGCTGCTGAGACTAATCCATGAGCAGCACATAACCTGCGTCATCGTGACCCATAATCGCGCTCAGGCGGCCCGCATCGCCAACCGCGCCATGGTCCTTCAAGGCGGCCGACTGGTGGCTATAGGTCCGACAAGTGAGGTGTTACATGCCCACTGATTTACCGGACCTACTTGGCAGCAAGGTCATGCTGGGAATGGGTCAGGCCGCCTGCGCGATTGGCATCTGTCTGTCGGTGATCGTGTTCTGCCGCTGGTTTGCCGTGCGGGTGGAGCGTGAAGCTCTTATAGCCATCGCGCGCGGGCTGGTGCAGATGGTCGCGGTCGGCGTCGCACTGGCTCTTCTGCTGCACGGCAGCCTGGCCGTCGGCATGCTGATTCTGCTGGCGATGACCGCCGCCGCAGCAGTAACGGCATCGCGCCGTGCCAGGAACATGAATGGCTCGCTGATGGTGTGTTTCTGGTCGATCGCGGCCGGGGCGGGCATCGTCATCGGTGGCATGATCGCGACCCGGACTTTGCAGACAAACATCGCCATGCTCGTGCCTGTCGGCAGCATGATCATCGCCAACGCCATGAACGCAGCAGCGCAGGCTGCCGAAAGGTTTCAGGCCGACGTCACGGCCCATATCGGACAGATCGAGGCCGGGTTGGCATTGGGCGCCGAGCCCACCGTGACGGTAGCGCCGTATGTGCAGAGCGCCGTGTATGCCAGCCTGCTTCCCCGCCTCGACATGTTGAAGTCCCTGGGGCTGGTCTGGATACCGGGCGTGATGGCTGGGATGATGGTATCAGGCGCCAGTCCGGTCTATGCCGGGATCTACCAGTTCATCCTTGTCCTCATGATCCTGACCGCCTCAGGCATTGCCGGTCTGGTCGTAACCCTTTTGCTGCGGACGCGTGCCTTCTCGTCCGCCGCGCAATTGATCATGCGCGGGGAATCGCCGCGCGGCGATGCAGCAGCATGGCGCCCGTAGCACAAGTCAGTTTGAGCCGGCACTTCTGTTCAAGTCATTCCGCCTGCAGCGGGACTTGGAGCGATCACGGCCGTCCGCCGCGACATGGGCCTCTCATCGCGTATAATGCAGCCACCATAGAAGCGGTCGCTGCTGCCATGAACTGGAACACGTTCGATCTGAATCTCCTGGTAGTTTTCGACGCCACCATGCAGGAGAAGAACCTGACGCGCGCCGGACAGCGGCTTGGGCTGACCCAATCCGCCGTCAGCCACGCGCTCGCACGCCTTCGGCACATGCTGAAAGACGAGCTGTTTGTACGCACCCCCGAGGGCATGCTGCCAACCCCGCGGGCCGAGCGCATGGCCGGCGCAATCCATCAGGCCTTGCAAGAGATGCGCGTCACACTCGAAGCAGACGAGTTCGATCCCTCAAGCGCATCACGCGTCTTTACAATCGCTGCCAACAACTACGCGGCTCGGGCAGTCATCCCGTCACTCGTACACCATGTGGCCACGCTTGCGCCTTTTGTTGTCATGGATGTCCGGCCGATTGGCATGCTGCACATGCTTGACCAGTTGGACGCCGGCACCGTGGAACTGGCGCTGAGCCCATTGGTCGAAGGCGGCGAGCGATTCAAGTGCCTCGGCCTGCTGGAGGATTCATATGTCGCCGTCACGGCGCACAATCATCCCGTTGCCAGCGAGCCGACACTGTCGTTGGAACAGCTTGCAAACCTGCCTCACATAGCGATTACGTCCAGCGGCGATGACACGAACTTCGTGGATGATGCACTCGCCGAGCACGGACTCGGCCGGCGCATATGGGCAAAGCTGCCACTGCATTCCGTATTGTCGGTGCTGACGAGTTCCCAGGCGGTCGCGGTCGTGCCGAGGCGGGTTGCCCTGGATTTCATGGCATCCTGCTTGCTCACTGTGCGGCCACTGCCGTTCCCGTCACCCCGCGTGTCGCTCTCAATGATCTGGCATCGCCGGCTCGATGATCACCCCGCCCATCGCTGGCTACGCCACGCGCTTCTCCACAGCGTCAAAGACGTATCGGGGTCGGACACGGCCCCAATCAGGGGCTAATCTGTTGCCCGTTTGGCATGGCCAGCGCAGGCCGGCCGCCCACGACTTCCCCGCCAACCGCGGCGAAGCCGAGGGTGACCGGGCCAAGCTCGGGCATGACACAAAGGGCTCCTTCAGGAACGCCCGGCACTGGAGAAACCGGCCGATACATCGGTCTGTCATACTGCCCGCGTTGGTCTGGCGCCTGCTGGCGATGGCGCCAGGAATTCCGGCTCGACGGAACTCTCGATCGTTTGATGCGGGGGTCGGTCGATCACGTGCATTCGCCCCCCGTAGCGCCCGCCAGGCCCGCGCCGGATATGACCGGTGTTGACCGGCATAGCTGTGTCCCTGGTCGCCTAGGTCAATCAGGGGAACACTTAACAGACAAGGGACCTGGCAGGATCGAGCGCGCGATCAGACCAGGCAGACCAACGGAACTCACATCATG
>JASHVB010000438.1 GCA_030039695.1 Acetobacteraceae bacterium | reverse complement strand
CGTATCAAGGAAGGTGAGCCGTATCCCCGCCACCAGAATTGCGGCGACCGCAACCAGCGTCACGCGGTGCTCGCCCAAACCCAATCGCGTGCGAATCACCGCACGCTCGTTTTTGCAGAACAAATTCTCGACCCGCCTGAGGGCGATGGGGTTCACGTTCCACGTGTCGCCGGAAATGTAAGTAACCGACTCGATCCGGCAGTCATGCGGTGCGTGGAAATGGTGATACATCGCCGAGGTCAGCCGCAGTGTCACGTAGCTGCCATCGCGATATGCCTCCGCCAACGCGTCGTCGCACAGCAGATCCCGGAGCCGGTAAGGAAAGCCCTTGATCTGCAGCACCTCTCCTCCGCGTACGCTGCCCGCGGCGCCGACGATCGCATCGCACGGGCTGACCAGAACTTCAGGATCGGCGTCGACCGGCCGCGCGCCGTCCTTCAGACGGCGCGTGAAACAGTGATGCAGGCTGTGGAACCGGGTATCGCGCGCGTCGCTCAGGTCGAGGTCGGAAAACATCCGCCACGCGCCGATGGAAAAATCGCGCACCAGAGGATTCTCGATTCGGCTGAACCAGCCGATGAAGCGCGTCGCCAGCCGCCGGGGAATGCGGTTGGTCAGCAGGAAGTTTACCTCCTCCTGCATCGCGATCTGCCGGAGCGTTGCGCGCAGCGTGCTCACTGCCGCCACTCGCCAGAGGTCACACAACTGACACGCAACCGCCACCTCGCGCTGGCTATGTTAACGTTATGGAGCTCTCGATTCCCTTAGTCAGCCCGCTCGCCCAGCGGTTGGATCTGTCGCGTGCGAAGCACCCCTCGCTGACCGGGCACACGCGCCTGGCGAGGCGCGTCGCCTCGCTGGTGCCGTTTTACGAATACGACGAGGAACGCTTCTTCCGTTCTGACGATCCGCCGGAGAACATAGCATCGGGGCGGCGCGATGGCTTCCGACGTCTTTCCGCACTGTACCAGCAGAAATTCGCCCGCACCAGCACACTGACCGCACAGGTGCGCGAAGGCGCATCCGACCTGCAGCTCACGAACAGCTATCGCGTGCCGTTCCAGTACAGCCGCATGGTGCGCCGGTCGCTGTCCGCGGGTTCGGTGGTCGAATCGTCGGACGGCCTTACGTTCACCGACCTCGACGGCAACGTCTTCTACGACCTCACCGGTTCTTACGGCGTCAACCTGCTTGGCTACGAGTTCTACAAGGATTGCATCGCGCGCGGCACGGCGTTGGTGCATGAGCTCGGTCCGGTGCTGGGCTCGTATCATCCCGTCGTCGTGTACAATGTTGACCGGATCAGGCAGATTTCGGGCCAGGACGAAGTGTCCTTCCATATGTCCGGCACCGAGGCGGTGATGCAGGCCGTGCAGCTCGCCCGCTATCACACGCGGCGCACGCATGTGGTGCGGTTCTGCGGTGCTTATCACGGCTGGTGGGGCGACGTGCAGCCTGGCGTCGGCAACCCGCTCGCCCCGCCTGCGACCTACACGCTGGCCGACATGTCGGAACGCACCCTGCGCGTCCTGCGCAAGCGGCGCGACCTTGCCTGCGTGCTGGTCAATCCGATCCAAGCTCTGCATCCGAACCGGTCGGCGCCGGCGGATTCTGCGCTGGTGGACAGCGGCCGCACGGCCCGTTTTGACCGCGCCGCGTACGGGGAATGGTTGCGCAAGCTGCGCGAGGTCTGCACCGAGCGAAACATCGCGCTGATCTTTGACGAGATCTTCGTCGGCTTCCGAATCGCCCCCGGCGGGGCGAGCGAATATTTCGGCGTCCGCCCAGACCTCGCGACATACGGCAAGACGCTTGGTGGCGGCATGCCGGTGGGCGTGCTGACCGGTCGGCGCGAGTTCATGCGGCGTTACCGCGACGACCGCCCCGCCGACATCTGCCTGGCGCGCGGCACGTTCAATGCGCATCCCTACGTCATGGGGGCGATGCACGAGTTCCTGCGCCGCTTCGACACGCCCGAGGTACAGGCTCTGTACGACGGCATCGACGAACGCTGGAACGCCCGCACGGCGGAATTGAACGACATGCTGGCGCGGGAGGACTTGCCGGCACGCGTCGCCAACATGTCCTCGATCTGGACCGTGAACTACACCCGTCCGTGCCGCTACAACTGGATGCTGCAATATTATCTGCGCGCCGAAGGTATCGCGCTGAGCTGGGTCGGCACGGGCCGGCTGCTGTTCTCGCTGAACTACACGGACGCCGACTTCGCCGAAGTTGCGCGGCGGTTCGTCGCTGCGGCGCGCGCCATGCAGCGCGACGGCTGGTGGTGGAGTGCGCCCTCCGCCACCAACAACTCGATCCGCCGGCGCATATTCCGGGAAATTCTTGGGACCTACTGGTCGCAATGGACCGCCCCATCGCATCGCCCGCGCCCCGCCGTGGCCGAGGGTTGACTGCGCGCGTTCAGCCGGTAGGCGCCTCCGCCGTGTCGAAGAACTCGCCGCGCAGCAAATAGCCCGGCGCACGGTAGTACAGCTTGATATCATGGAATGGGTCGGTGAGGATCTTTGTCGCCCACACCAAACCAGTCATCAGGTCGCGTATGAAGAAAAGCTGCACGGTGCGGAACGCCAGGCCCGCACCGCCGAGCGCCAGCCAAAGATAACCGACATGGCGGCTGAATTCGCCGAAGTTCCGCGCCGGCCTCACCGTGTGCAGCATCGTCGGGTCGACCCACAAGAGCAGGGGCGAAAGCACCCAGATCGCCAGCAGCACGATCTTGCGGCGCAGGTTGTAGCCGACCTTTACCGCCTCCTTGTACTCATGCGTCGCTTGGTTGATGACGTCGTAGCCTTTCGGCTCGAAAAACAAATGGCCGGCCTGCCGCGTCGTCATTGCCACCAGCCAGCCCAACAGTCCCGCGATCGCCGGATCCTTGAATGCCGTGACGTAAGCGCAGACGAAGCTCGTCGCGCTAACCAGATGCAGCGACTGGTTGATGCGGCTGTGATGATAATAACGATGATCATCCCAGCGCTGCACCTTCAGGCTTTCAAGGAAATCGCACATCGTCGCTCCTTCTTGTTAGGACGCAGGCTTGGCAAAGCGGATCAGCGAGAAATGCCCGAGCGGTGGTAGCGGCCGTCGCTCCAGCAGACGCACCATCGGCATGTTATCGGCCCACCGCTTGTACCGCTCCCAGGCAAACTCGGTGCGGAATCCCAGCTTGCTGGTGACCGGCGTCAGCGTCTTTTCCACCGCGCCGCGCAGCCCGGACTCGGCGCCGATGCGGCTCGTGATGACGATCTCGCCGCCCGGGCGCACCACCCGCGCGAACTCATCCAGCGCGTGCTCCGGGTGCGGCACCGCAGTGACCACATACTGCGCGACCACCACGTCGAACGACGCGTCGGGAAACGTCAGTTCCTCGGCGTCCATCACTTCCAGGCCCTCGATATGGTCAAGATGCAGCTCCGCCACGCGCCGCCGCGCACGCTGCAGCATTGCCGCGCTGATATCGACGCCAAAGATCCGATTGCGACGCGAATATCCCGGCAGTGAAATCCCCGTGCCGACGCCGACTTCCAGAATTCGCCCGCCGATTCGTTCCGCCGCCTCGATCGCCGCCCGCCGCCCTGTCCGGAATACCGCCCCGAACACCAGGTCATAAACCGGGGCCCATCGACCATAGGCATGGATGACCGTGTCCTTCTCCAGGTCCGTCATCATGCGCAGCCGTCACTCCGCGAATCACTACACTGTCAGCCAACCTGACATTGTTACCACGCGGGCGCATAGTGACAGTTTCATGCAGCATCCAATGCGCGGCGATGACGGATATGTTGCATTTCTGTGCATAGCTTCGCCGCGTAACACGTCCATGTTAGTAACGTTGCGGTGGCGCTAAGATTGCGCGCTCGGATCCAGTGCTTCCCTTAGTTCCAGCGCTTCTGTTATCCGATCACGCCGTCACTGCTGTGCTTAGTCACCTACTTCACTGCTGTCGGCCGTGCCGCCACCGCTATGCATCGGGCCGCCTTCAACGCGATCGAAGCGAGGTCTGCCGCCGTGCCCGGCACCACTCAGTTCCCGCAAGCCGCGTGGATTCGCCGCTATCGCGGTCGGTTAGATCAGGCAGGGCACGTTGTCGGACCGCTTCGGCTGCGGCAGGCCGCTGACATGAGGCGCCATCTTCCGTCTGTTCGGCGCGATCGGCGAGCGCCCGGTGTTGATGTCTCGCCTGATGGCGCTCATAGGGTGGCACTGACGCGCGGTTGTCGCCGGGAGCGAGGGGCGGGACAGGGTCGCCATGCTCACTGACCGCACACCCCGCAGCATCGCATTGCTGATGTGCTGCGGCTTGCCGGGCGTGATGATTGCGGATCTGTGCCGGCCGCGATCATAGTGGCGGGATGATGGAAAGACTCCCCCGTCCTGTCGTCGGTATTCCCGCCTGCGCGACAATGCTCTCCGGGCACATATTCCATCACACGCCGGCGCGCTACGCCGCGGCGATCTTCGGCGGCTCCGGCGTCCTGCCGATCATGATCCCACCGCTGGGCGAGGCGCAGGTGGCGCTGCTGGAGCGCCTTGACGGCTTGCTGATCCCCGGCAGCCCCAGCAACGTCCATCCCGACCACTACGCCGGCGGCCCAAGCCTGACGCCAGACAGCCACGACCTCGACCGCGATGCCACCACGCTGCGGCTGATCCCGGAGGCGGTCGCCCGTGGCATGCCGGTGCTGGCCATCTGTCGCGGCATCCAGGAGCTGAACGTCGCGCTCGGCGGCACGCTGCATCAGCTCGTGCACGAGGTGGACGGCCGCGCCGACCACCGCGCCGGGCCTGGCACCCTCGACCAGAAATACGGCCCCAAGCATTTGGTGTCAGTCTCCGGCGTGCTGGCGCGCATCATCGGTGCCACGACCATCCTGGTGAACTCGCTGCACTGGCAGGCGATCGACGCGGTGGCGCCTGGCTGCGTGGTGGAGGCGCGGGCGCCGGACGGCACCATCGAAGCGGTGCGCGCGGAGTCCGCGCACGGCTGGACGTTCGGCGTGCAGTGGCACCCGGAGTGGGAATACGCCAGCGATTCGGCAAGCTTGGCCCTCTTCCGTGCGTTCGGCGAGGCGTGCCGCGCGTATCAGCGAGGACTGCGAAAGGCGGCATGAGATGGACCTGGGACTGAGTGGCAGGACGGCGTTGATCACTGGCGGCTCGAAGGGGATCGGTCGCGCCTCGGCGGAGGTGCTGGCGGGCGAGGGCTGCCACGTCGTTCTGGTGGCGCGCGAGCAAACGGCGTTGGACGCGGCCGCTGCGGGCATCCGGTCAAGGCACCAGGTGAATGTGCGGACGATCTCGGCCGATCTGTCGAACGATGCCGCGGTGCGGCGCGTTGCCGCCGAGGCCGGAGAACTCGACATCCTGGTCAACAACGCTGGCGCGATCCCGCCGGGCGACCTGCTCTCGATCGACGATGCGCGCTGGCGCACCGCATGGGATCTGAAGGTGTTCGGCTACATCTCGTTCTGCCGCGTGATTTATGCGGCGATGAAGGCGCGGCGGTCCGGCGTGATCATCAACGTGATCGGCGCGGCGGGCGAGCGGTTCCCGACCGGCTATATTGCCGGGGCCTCCGGAAACGCCTCTCTGATGGCGTTCACCCGTGCGTTGGGCAAAGGCGCGCCGGCGGACGGCCTGCGCGTGGTGGCGATCAATCCCGGGCCGGTGGAGACCGAGCGTCACGTGATGCTGCAGCGGGCCGCCGCGGAGAAGACGTTGGGAGATCCGGAGCGCTGGCGAGAGCTGACGCAGGGAATGCCGTTCGGGCGCCCGGCCACGCCGGAGGAGATCGGCTGGGCGGTGGCGTTCCTGGCGAGCCCACGGTCGGGGTACACGACGGGGACGGTGCTAACGATCGATGGCGGCGGGTAGGCGGCCTCTGGCGCACGCAGCCCGGGTTGCGTGGCTCAGTACTCTGGCTCTGTACTGGGGGCCGTGCCCCAAAATCACCGCCATGCTGCGTTAACCAGCAGGCGGCTGGTTCGTTGCGACGGGATCGGTGCCGCTGATCCCACGGCGGCGACTATGCGGCCTCTCACCCTGCGGCCTATCGGTTCAGCCCCTGCAGCGCCTCGCACACTGCGCGCGTGACCTCTGCCGTTTTCGCTGTCCCGCCCAGGTCTGGCGTCGTCACCCCTGAGGCGCACACGTGTTCTATCGCCCGCATCAGCAACCCCGCCGCAGCCGTTTCGCCCAGGTGCTCCAGCATCATCGATGCGGTCCAGAATGCCCCCACCGGATTGGCGATCCCCTGCCCGGTGATGTCGAACGCCGATCCGTGAATCGGCTCGAACATCGACGGTGACCGCCGCTCCGGATCGATGTTTCCCGTCGGCGCAATGCCGAGCGACCCCGCCAGCGCCGCCGCCAGGTCCGACAGGATGTCGGCGTGCAGGTTGGTTGCCACGACCGTATCGATCGTTTTCGGCCGCCGCACCATGCGCATGGTCATCGCATCCACCAGCTCGCGCTCCCATCGCACATTCGGAAAATCGCGCGACACCAGAGAGGCGATCTCATCCCAAAACACCATGCCGAAGCGCTGCGCGTTCGACTTCGTCACCACGGTCAGGTGCTTCGCTGGCCGGCTGTCGGCCAGTGCGAAGGCGAAGCGCATGATCCGCTCGACGCCGCGGCGGGTGAAGATCGCCACCTCGGTCGCCACTTCCTCCGGGAAGCCACGATGCGACCGCCCGCCCTGGCCGGCATATTCGCCTTCCGAGTTCTCCCGCACGATCACCCAATCGAGGTCGCCGATCCCCACGTCGCGCAACGGCGAGGTGATGCCCGGCAAAATGCGCGTCGGCCTGACATTGGCGTACTGGTCCAGCCCCTGGCAGATCGGCAGCCGCAGCCCCCATAGCGTGACATGGTCGGGAATGTCTGGATCGCCGACCGCGCCGAAATAGATCGCATCCGCGGTGCGCAGCCAGGCCATTGCATCCGCCGGCAAGAAGTGCCCGTGTTTGCGGCAGTAGTTG
>JASHVB010000437.1 GCA_030039695.1 Acetobacteraceae bacterium | reverse complement strand
GGGCGCGAAGACCAGCGAGATCGCGTCGACGCTCTGCCGCCAGTGCACGTAGCCGATGGACAGCGCCGGTGCCGGGTTCGCGGTTGCAGCATTCAACCCAAGCCTGCTGCCAACACCGGCGACAAGCGCGCCAAACAGGGCGCGCCTGCGATCAACCGGCCGTGTGCGCAATGCGTCTCGCGAAACTGGCAGCATCGTTACCTGGACAGGCATTTCCCATGTCTCGCGGTCATCGAAGAGCAGTTTGCGACGCAGGGCAAGCAAGCAGAATGGAAAGCCTGGACTCTATTAGAGACGCATTGCACCCGGGGCTCACATGGATTTGATATTCTGGCACTGCACCCGGCCACGTACGGTGCATGGGCATCCGTGGGGGACCCGATGAGGAACTTGCTGATTGTCGCGTTATTGGCATTTCCTCTCTCCGCATTCGCCACCGATACCGGGGGTGATCCGGCGACGGCCGCCGGCAACGACTATCCGACATCGGCGCGCGCCGATTATGTCTTCGGCTGCATGGCGGTGAACGGTCAGTCGCAGGACACGCTGGACCGGTGTTCCTGTGCGATCGACATCGTCGCGTCGATCTTGCCGTACAGCGAGTACGTGTCAGCCGAGACGGTGCTGCGCATGCAGCAGGAGAAGAGCTTTCTCGCCATGGAATTCAACACCGCGGCCACCAAACAGATCGTGCGCCGCCTGCGAGAAGCCGAGGCAGAAGGCGAGGTGCGCTGCTTTTGAGTATGTCGCGGCTGCTCTGTCTCCACGGCGTGACACATTGTCTTCCCGCGTCTGCCGCTTTGTAACACTTTTGGAGCGACACCCGGCAATGCGCCGTCACAAGCCGATTGAAATTCCAACCTGATCGTGTTCCGGCCGCAGTGGCACAAGCTTTGCTGCACCTCGTACTGTAAACCGCCTGTGCGCGTCAGCGACAGGAAGTGGACCCCGCTGGCTGCGCGGCTGGCGGGACGCGCGACGCGTAGGCGCCGCGCGGTGTCGTGCGTAATTGGGATCAGAGGCCGGGCACGGCTCAACGGGAGGATCGGGATGACACGCAGTGCACGATGGTTGGTTGGCGCAGCGCTGGCTCTGGTGGGCGGTGCTGTGGTGAGCGGCCCCGCCTGGGCACAGACAGCAACGTCCGGCACCAGCGTCTCGCTGCGCGAGGCAGCCGCCAATCCCAACAATTGGGCTATGCCTGCCCTGAACTATGCGAATACGCGCTACTCGCCGCTGAACCAAATCAATGACAGCAATGCCAATCAACTGCAGGTTGCCTGGACCTTTTCCACAGGCGTGCTGCGCGGGCATGAGGGTCAGCCGCTGGTGGTCGGGGACGTGATGTATTTGGTCTCACCATTTCCCAACACCGTCTATGCGCTCGATCTGAACAACAACGAGCGAATCCTGTGGCAATACACGCCGACACAGGACCCCAACGTGATTCCCGTGATGTGCTGCGACACGGTGAACCGCGGTGTCGCCTACAGTGACGGCAAGATCTTCCTCCACCAGGCGGACAACACGGTGGTCGCGTTGGACGCAAAGACCGGCAAGCCGGTCTGGAAAACCCCGCTGGCCAGCTACAAGGAGGGCGCCACGGGCACCGAGGCGCCGCTGGTGGTCGGCAATAAGGTCATCGTCGGGGTCTCGGGTGGCGAGTTTGGTGTGCAGGGCTTCATCGCCGCACTTGACACCTCAAATGGACACATCCTCTGGAAGGCCTACTCCGAAGGCCCCGACAACCAGATCCTTTTCGATTCGCACACGACATCACTTGGCAAGCCGGTCGGCGACGATTCCAGCACCAAGACCTGGAAGGGTGATCAGTGGAAGATCGGTGGCGGTGACACCTGGGGGTGGTACTCATACGATCCCAGGCTGCACCTGCTGTATTACGGGTCGGGCAACCCCTCGACATGGAACCCGAACCAGCGGCCTGGAGATAACAAGTGGTCAATGACCATCTTTGCGCGCGACATTGATACCGGCGTGGCCAAGTGGGCCTATCAGATGACGCCGCACGATCAGTGGGACTATGATGGGGTCAACGAGATGATCCTCGCAGACCTTCCGGTCGGCGGCAAAACCGTTCCGGCTCTGGTGCATTTCGACCGCAACGGCTTTGCCTATGTGCTGAACCGTGCCAACGGCGAGCTGATCGCCGCGCACAAGTATGATCCGGCGGTGAACTGGGCCACTGGCGTCGATATGAACAAGGCCAGCAAGGATTACGGGCGCCCGGCGGTCGTGGACAAATATGCCCCTGGGTCAAACGGTGTGAACGTGAACTACACCGGCATCTGCCCGGCGGCGCTCGGATCCAAGGATCAGCAACCGGCGGCGTATGACCCGGAGACCCATCTGTTCTATGTGCCGACGAACCACGTATGCATGGATTACGAACCGTTCCCGGTTGCCTACACGGCGGGCCAGCCCTATGTGGGCGCGACTCTGTCGATGTTCCCCGGGCCGGGCGGCTACATGGGGCGGTTTATCGCCTTTGATCCGGTAACCGGCAAGACGGTGTGGCAGATCCACGACCAGTTCTCGGATTGGGGTGGCGCACTGGTGACCGCCGGCAATGTCGCGTTCTACGGCACGTTAAAAGGGTACCTGCGCGCGGTTGACGTAAAGACCGGCAAGGTTCTCTACAACTTCAAGACGCCGTCTGGCATCATCGGCAACGTGATCACCTTCATGCATGACGGCAAGCAGTACGTCGCGGTGCTGTCCGGCGTCGGCGGCTGGGCGGGCATCGGACTAGCTGCCGGCCTGACCGATCCGCATGCGGGCCTCGGCGCCGTGGGAGGCTACGCGGCGCTGAAGAACTACACCGCGCTGGGCGGACAACTCACGGTGTTTGCCCTGCCGGGATCGTGATTCGCAACGGCCTCCCAGTGTAAGCAGAAGTGGGCCGGCATCCCGCGCGGGATGCCGGCCTTCCGTTGCCGCAGAAAAGGGAATTGACCACGGTGAACCAGCGTCTTTGCAGGATCCTGGTGATCTTTATTCTCACCGCAAGCGGCGGGACTGTCGCATTCGCCGCAGGACCGGGGGACCCGAAAGCCGTCACGCAAACCGACGGACTGTGGACCGACAAGGATGGCGCGCCGACTTATCAAATCGGCAAGGATGGCTCGGTCGATTGGGGCACTTTTATCGGCTACCTGCGCTACAACGATACCTGTCTGCGCTGCCATG
>JASHVB010000011.1 GCA_030039695.1 Acetobacteraceae bacterium | reverse complement strand
CGCCAAGGATTGGGAGGCACTCAACCGAAAGGCACGCGCATTCCTGATGATGGCCTCCATTCGACTCATGGTCAGGAGGCTATGTCGCAGCTACGCATGATCCCGGACAGACTCTAAGAACTCACACTGGTGTTCTCTCCTTTTCGGTTGCCGTCCCGCAGAGCAGTGTGGGTCTTGTTCGTCGAGGATTGAACCCCCGTCGATGGCAGTCGCTGTCGCCGCTCTGGCTCGGGTGGGCGAGGCCGCGTGCCGAACCTCCGGCTGTCCCGGCTTCCGGAGTAGTGTCGCGCGTGATCGCCGCGCTGCAGTACTCAACCGGTGATCACCACAGGCCCGGTCGAGTAATCAGGCTAGGTCAGCCGGTACTCGGAACGGAGCCGTGCTGTGCCGCCGGCGGAATTCGTGAGCTCTCCTTCACGATCGAGAGCGCAGTCCCCACCATCGCGCCGATATTGCCGAGATCCGCGGGCACGATCATCGTTGTGCTCTGCTTGGCAAGGTTGGCCCAGCGGTCGATGAAATCCTTGGCGAGCTGCATCTGCAGCGCCTCGATCCCACCGTCAACCACCGCCGCCGCAGCGATCGCGCGGATCGCCTCGGCACTCGCCGTCGCTACCAGCGCGATCGCCCGTGCCTCGCCCTCGGCGCGCAATATCTCCGCCTGCTTGCGCCCGTCAGCGATATTAATCTCCTGCTGCCGCCGTCCCTCGGAGGTATTGATCTCCTGCTGCCGCTGCCCTTCAGAGCGGGCAATCTGCGCCCGCTTCTCGCGCTCGGCCGTGATCTGTAGCTCCATTGCACGTAGGATGTCCGCCGGCGGGGTGATATCCTTGATCTCGTAACGCAGCACCTTAATGCCCCAGTTCACCGCCGCCTCGTCCACCGCTGTCGCCACCGCGGCGTTCAACATCTGGCGCGAGGAGAGCGCCTGATCCAGATGCAGCTTGCCGATCTCCGAGCGCATCGAGGTTTGCGCGAGCTGCGTCGCCGCAACGATCGGGTTGCTCGATCCGTACGCGGCCTTTACTGCGTCGGTGATCTGCAGATAGAGGAACCCGTCCACCGTAAGCGTAGTGTTGTCGAGCGAGATACAGACCTGTGCGGGTACCTCGGTCGGCATCTCGCGCAGGTCAAACTGGTACGCGATCCGGTCAAGGAACGGAACGATCACGTTGAATCCGGCCGGCAACACGCGGTGGAACTTGCCGAGCCGTTCCACCACCCAGGCGCGCTGCTGCGGCACAATGCTGGTCCCAGAGCGCAGGATCCCGAAGGCAAGCACCACAAAGAGGACGATGACGATGAGATCGGTCAATAAAACGGCCCCCACGGCATTTTCCCTTCGCGGCTCATCTTCTCCCAGCAAGATGCAGAAGCTTGTCGGTCTTGTGGGTTATGGTTGCGCTCTGCCCGGGCTCGGGCATCTTCCCCCGCTCGAGCACCCCTTCCCAGCGTGACCCGCGATACGACACGACGAGCCGCCCGCTCCCCTCCGAAATGCTCACCACTGTCACGATCTGGCCTACATCCGGGTCGGGAAGCGTCCGCCCTCGTGAAAGCCGACGCCGCAGCAGCAGGACCGCGGGTAGAAGCCCAATGCAGAATAGGAGAAAGGCGACCGGAAGCCAGTCCGCTCGGATCCACAAGCCCGAAAGTGCAGTCAGGAACGCGGCGGCCGCCACCCCGGCCAAATAGAACGTGCCGCTGTTCAGCTCCGCGATTGCAGCGACCAGGCCGAGGACGAGAAACACCCACTGCAAGGCCAGCGTCCTTTCCTCCGGGCTACCGGGTGATTTTCTTAACCATACGCCGCCCCTGCGCTCCGCGACAGGTGCAGCTCCTCTCGGCTAGGGGCTACGGGATGATTTCGGTCATGACCAGTCTTGGAGTCAGACCTGAAGCAGCGTCCCGGCTGGACACCGCGTCATCAATGCGCCATCCACTTCTTAGTCCACCACTCACGCTGGCGGTTGGGATTTCTCAATTCAGCGGCAACGAATGCAAACTTCGCCTACTGACCGCAAAGCATCGTCAGCAGGATGTCGGTCCAGTGGTTTAGCTCGACCGCAACACCTGCAACGCCAGCAAGACCTCGTCCATCCGAGACCAAATGATGGTTCTAACGCTGTTCCTGTAGCGTGCAATGCCACGCTAGCACGTCTCAATCAGCCCGTCGCCGTTACAGCGGAAGAGATAATACCTCTGCGTGCGCGTCTATTGCCATCAGGGCCCAATCCCTGGCACGGAATTTGCTGTCTCGTCCCATCGCTCCGCAAACGTGCCAATCGTTCCGGAGCGGGAGTCTACCCATCAGGGAACCGACAGTCTTCCTGTGTTCCTCCGGGCATGGAACGGTCCTGCGGCGGATGTTGAGAGGGGGCCTTCGGACAGGGTCTCGAGACGCAAATGTCCATGCCCGACCCGATGCGCAATTGAGTGCTTCTGAAAGCCTCCGACCTCATCCAGTTTAGTGCCCGACGCACGATTTATTTCTAATTGTGCAGTGATCCCCGATTTGGGCTGATGCGTCGCTGACCGGCGCTACTTCAAGAGTGCGATCGTCCTATCGAGCGCGCCCGGAAAACCTTTGAGTGAAATCGAAAGTGACATTTCCTGTCCACCAACCGGAAAAACGTTCACCTTGAGGCTGCTCCCCGCACGAAGGGCCGCAACAGACTTTCCATCAAAGTTCAGGTTAACCAGGCAACCAGCCGGGATGCAGGTCCGGAAAGGCAGAGAAGCAAATACCATCCCCTCATCGACTTGGAGTGTTACTCCCTTGCCCAGGTCGAGTCCAAAGGGCAGCACCAACGTGCCTTCGACAACTGAGTCGTCGGGTTGTAACTGCACGGCGAGAATACGCTGGTGCGACTGTGTGTTGGTTTGTACCTGCGAGAGGCCGCAAACCTTTCGGCTGGCACCGTTCTGCGTGACGATGTCACATGAAACGATCCAGTCACCGTGCCCCTCCCGTAGAGTCGTCGCTCCTCCGGGGAGAAGTGTGGTGTCTTTGGCGAGCGCCTGACTGCCCACGAGGGATAGCGCCAAGCTCGTAGCCACGTACACAGCTCTGCCGACATATGCGAACACGCGGCCCCCTTTCGTGTCTCAGAACACGGTGCCGGAGCCTACCATGACGGCCCAATCGATGGCATCCGGGGCGAACTGGCCGCTATGGGTGGTAGCGTCGCAGCTGCGGCGAAAGGCTCCGACGCCTCCCAGTCAGGGCGCCTCAATCCCGCGAGCGCTTTGTAAGGACCGCCTCGGTTCGGGGCGCGCCCTGCCCCGCACTTGCCAAATCGATGACATATCATGTATTGGTCCATCATCTAATGGTACGCGCATGAATAGGACGCACCGGCAGCTTCAGAATGGGTTCGCACCGCTCGTGGCGCGGGCCGCGCGGCAGTGGCGGCGTGCGGTTGACCGCCGGCTGCAGCCGTTCGGTCTCACCGAGGCCATGTGGCTCCCGCTGATCTATCTAGCTCGCGCATCGGAGCCAATGCGGCAGAAGGACCTTGCCGCGGCGCTGACACTGGATGGTTCCTCGGTCGTGCGATTGCTCGATGCTCTGGAAGCGGCCCAGCTCGTCGAACGCGAGGAAGGCAGCGACCGCCGCGCCAAAATCATCGTGCCGACAGCGCGCGGACGCGCGGTCGCGGAGCAAGTCGAGAGCGTATCGCGCGCGGTGCGGCAAGCCACTCTGACCGGCCTCACGCACGAAGACCTCGACGTGGCAACCCGCGTGCTGGAACGCGTCTGCGAGAACCTGGCGAGGCAGCCGGACAAGGACCGATGAGTCATACACCCGGCACCGCTCCTCGTTCGGCGGAACAGCCGGCGGCATCGATCACCACGCAAGAGCAGCCAGCTGCGATCAATGGCGTGCGCACGCTCGTGACGATCTGCACCGTACTGGCAACGTTGATGCAGTCGCTGGACAGCACCATCGCGAATGTCGCGTTGCCCTATATGCAGGGCACCATGTCGGCCAGCCAGGACGAGATCAACTGGGTCCTCACCAGCTATATCGTCGCGGCGGCCATCATGACCGCGCCCACCGGCTTGCTTGCAGCGTGGTTGGGTCGCACGCGATTGTTCGTCATCGCGGTAGTCGGCTTCACAGTCGCCTCCGCGTTATGCGGCGTCGCAGATTCGCTGGGTGAGATCGTGCTCTTCCGAATAATGCAAGGCATGTTCGGCGCCGCCCTGGTGCCGTTGTCGCAAGCCGTGATGTACGAACTCTACCCGCCTGAGCAACGCGCTAAGGCGCTGGGGATCTGGACGATGGGCGTGATGATGGGACCAATCTGCGGCCCCATCCTGGGCGGCTGGCTGACCGAAAGCTACAGTTGGCGGTGGATATTCTATATCAACGTGCCGTTCGGCATCGTGACGGCCATCGGCCTGCTGACCTTCCTGAAGGAGACGAGTCGCAACACCTCGGTGCGGCTCGACTGGTTGGGCTTCGGCGCATTGAGCCTGGGGATTGGTGCCCTGCAGATGCTGCTGGACCGCGGCGAGACGCTGGACTGGTTCAGTTCGCGCGAAATCGTTCTGGAAGCCGGCGTGGCTGGAATCAGCTTCTATGTCTTCTTGGTGCAGTTCTTCCTGGCACCGCGCCCGTTCCTGTCGCCGCGTCTGTTTGCCGACCGGAACTTCGCGATCGGTGGATTGCTCTATGCGATCATGGCGCTAATCATGTACGCGTCGCTCGCTCTGCTGGCACCATATCTGCAAACCCTGATGGACTACCCGGTGTTGACGGCTGGCATCGTCTTGGCGCCGCGTGGCGCCGGATTGCTGCTGGCGGCGATGATCTGCGGCCGGGTGACCGGCCGCGTCGGTCCGCGCCTGCTAGTCGCTTTCGGCTTCATGCTGGGTGCCTATGTGCTGAACCAAATGATGCAGTGGACGCCGAGTGTGTCCGAAGGCAGCGTGATCAGCGTGGGCTTCGCCCAGGGTGTCAGTGTCGGGTTTCTGACCATTCCTATCAATCTGCTGACTTTCGCCACACTGCCGGCGGCGATAAGAACAGAAGGGACCAGCGTGTACAGCCTGATGCGAAACCTCGGCAGTGCGCTTGGCATTTCCGTTACCGGCGCGCTCCTGGAGACCAACACGCAGGTCAATCACGCCCTGATCGCCGCTAATGTAAATCCGTTCAACCGGGCGCTGGAGACCGGCGGCGCCGCGCGGCTGTGGAACCCGGCAACAGCTCGTGGTTTGGATTTGCTCAATGGGGAAGTCACCAGGCAGGCGCAGATCATTGCGTATGTCGACGATTTCAAGCTGATGTTCGTGCTGGCGATCATCGTGCTGCCACTGGTGGCCCTTACCCGGCGTTCGGCCGCGAAATAGGCGCTGCGCGTTGCCGCAGGCGACGGGGACAGTACGTCTGGGTCAGCTCGATGGCGAGCCTGGCCGCGCGCTGTTGCGTTCGAATGCTTTCCGAGCCGACATCTCTCTGAAAAAAGACAGCAACGCAGCGAGAAAGGCCACAACGTATCCCCAGGCTGACGCGATATTAGATAGCGTTGCGCTGGAATTGCGCTTCTGGAGGTAGACGTTGAACTCTTTAGCAAAATCCTGAATTGGCTGGTCTATGCCAGCAATTTGCATTGTAATCTGCAGCCCGGGTATTTGGGTAATTGGCCTAGGTTGAAATTCGAAAGGCGGCGTCGTTTGGGTCGATGCCCAAAAATGATAGCTGCCGAGTGCGGCGAAGACTACTGCAAACCCCAGCCAAATCCATGACGACTCCCATATGTGGCGCATGTCGGCCTCTCTGTGGCGCAGTGACATAGTGACAT
>JASHVB010000436.1 GCA_030039695.1 Acetobacteraceae bacterium | reverse complement strand
CGGGCTCGTCTGGTCACTGCCCGAAGAGCTGCGCGCCGCGCTGCGGTCAAGCAACAGGGCGCTGCCGGACGTCAATGGCGACGACAGTTGGGAGCTGCCAGTGCCGGCTACCTATGTTGTTGCCCACGGCGGCCGTATTGCTCTCGCTGCAATTGATGTTGACTACCGGAATCGCCTGGAGCCCGACACGATCCTCGCTGCGCTGCGGTCACCGGGCACGATGTAACGTTGCCGGGAACGGGGAACGACGCATCGTTCGCTGCGACCCGGTGCCACACCCTCTGGCGGCGACACTATGCGAAGGAAATACCATGCAAGACAAATTCCACGTCGCAGAAACTGGTGTAGGTTCATACTGGATGCTGAGCATTCTGCGATGGGTTATGGTTGTCGTATTTGTGGCCTTCGGTATCCAGAAGTTCACGCCACAAGCGGCGTATGGCATTGAACTCTATATATCGAACAGTCCCTTCATTTCCTGGCTTTCGATCTTTGGCGTCAGGGGAGAAGCCAACTTGCTGGGTGTGATAGAGCTCGCCACGGCTGCACTCCTCGCTGTTGGAGCCTTTTACCCAAATGCCTCCGCGATCGGCGCTTTGATGGGAATCGGAACGTTTTGTATCACTTGGTCATTCTTCTTCTCGACACCCGGTGTCGTAAAGTGGAGCCTTTCTTCAGATCCCATCGCGTGGAATCTCACCGGGGAATTCCTGTTCAAGGATATCGTTTTACTCTACGTTTGTGTCGTGTTGTTCCTCGCTTCCTTGCCGAGTAGCTTGGTCCCACTCCGATTGCCGACCCGGCTTGGGTCGGTCGATTCGGATTTGCAACCCGTCGAAAAAATCAGTGGGCACCGGCCGGACGGGCGTCGGGGTTCGACTGAGGGTGCGACCTGTCACCCAATCTGGACCCGTCTGCCATTCTGAATGACATTACGTCGTGCCGGCCGCCAAAGCTTTCCTTGATATGACCAAGGAGGTCAATCGCGGTGATACAACGTTTGTTGCCTTGCCGCGGCGCTCCGCTACTTACCCGCGCAACGTCTCTTCCACCACTCGGCGGGACGCAACCACGCCCGCTCGGTCGATCAAGGAGAGTTCACCCGATACCTGTTTGCAGACATTGACGGACACAACTTCTAGGTCCGCGCCCAGCAACGCGGGAGCTGCTGCAACTCGGCCTCGACGCGTTGGATCGGCATTTCAACCCCGGCGGTTACTGGCCAGGCGCGGCAGCAGGGGCAGCAGGTCCGGGTGGGGCATTTGGCGTGAAATGGCCTCTCTGGGAATTCCAATGAGCGGCTCTGAGTTGTCGCGCTGCTTCATAGTTAATTTTTAAGTTTCGAAGCGCATCTGGCGCCAGTTCTATAAAGGCCAAACACCCTTTCCGAGGAGTTTGCATAGTGTACCGATCTACACTGAGATCGCCTTCTGCACGCCTTGCCCGGTGTGATGAATAAACGGCCGCAAGCAGGTCGGCAATCATCAACGGCATGCAAGCCTTTTTCTCCTGGACAGAAAAGGTCTCAAAGATATTTCTTCCTTCAGACTCAAGCAACTTCTTAAAGTCATCGAAAATCCTCTTACAATCAGGGGCGTTCGGATGCCCGTGCTCAAGAACGACATGGACCCGATCTCGATTCCGTCGCTGCTCCAGAATGTGAATTATTTGTGCAAGGCAGGTGCGAAAACAAACTCCGTAATGAGTATCCAAGCGCATTTTCTTGGGCACAGGCGGTGCCTTGTATTCATTTACGTAGCGATCATGTTCTAAATGGACCGCGATTCCTTGGGTGAGATTTTCTTCAACCAACGCGGTGAAATCGCGGATGAGTGCAGCTTTGCGATCATCAGACCATCCTCGGAACTCGCCAGCACCTGGTTTGAATTCCTTGGCATGAAAAATCTTGAATCCGTGTTTCGCCTGTATGCGGGCGAGCTTCGTCTCGAACCGACGCCATTGATAGGAGTGGCCCAAATAGGCGGCCATGATGATGGTCGGCTCAGGTCCGTGCGTGTTGGCCTCGTCCATGTATGCGGTGAAGATCATGAAACTTGAGTCGGCGCGCCTGGGTTTGCCCCACGGTGGGGCAAACTATCAGGTCAGCCGCTCAGGAGCCTTGCGTACGGTTGCCATCCGGCAGCCACACGCCGAGCACCTGGTCCTTGGTGAAGCTTAGCTGATCGAGCGGCACGGTCGGCTGCTCGCCATATTCTGCGAGGGCTGTCGCCGCGACCTTGCGCGCTCTGGGCAGTTCCGTGGCGATGATCTCGTCAAGCAGCGGGCGGAGGCTCCGGCTGCCTTCCAGCAATGCCTCGATCTCCGCGCGACTGCGCTCAATCGTGGTGCGCCACCCGGGCTTGGGGTCATTGGCGGGTGAGGCTGCCAATCGAAGCAGATGTTCAAGTACCGTACGTATCCGGTTGGCCAACTCATTCTTTTGCGCCCGGCCCAAGCTCTCGATCTCCTCGATGACGTTTCCCCAGTCCACCTCTTCGTTGATCGGTTCACCGTCCGCGACCCTGCGCAACAACGCGCCCTGCTCGACCGACCATGCTGCGAAGTCCGTGAACATCGGGGGCCACTGAGGCGGCAGCGCCCTGAGCTCCTCCAGCCTGCGTTCTAGGATCTCGCGACTCACGCCTTCGACCATCGCGTCGCTGATTACCGCTCGGGGGGACCATTCACTCTCCGGTCGATGAAAGTCCTCGATATCTTGGCGGGCCAACTGGAACAGGCCACGGCGAGCATTATCCAGCGCTTCCCGCAGAAAGAACTTCTGCCGGTTGGTCGGACGGACGGTGCCCGCGATAAGCTCTGTGAGGAGCTTCTCAATCTCGCGCTTCTCCGGCTGGAGGGCTGCACGCTTCCGCTCTTCGAGGCTGACGTTCATGCGGTCGGTGATCTCACTCATAGGCCCACACTACACCAGTTCACGCGGGCGTGGAACATGCTGTGCTATTGCCCGGCGGACGAATTGCTGTCGGCGGCGCTGCGCGATCAGCTCACACTCTCGGGCGCCACAAAGCACTTGCGCAAAGCGTCGCGAAACTCCGCGAGTCTGGCTCTGGTTGCAGCGCGTTCCTCTGCTGTCGGCTTTGACACTGAGGCATGGAGCGCCCATTTGGCCCCGCGTTTTATTGCCTTGGCCTTCGCGACGGCGTACTTCGCTTCAACGATACTGATCAGGCGACGTTGATCCAGTGTCGCGACATAGCCTCCTTCACCGGGAGGGCCGCGCAGACCGAATGGATCAAGGGCCGGCAGCAAATCATGCAGCATCCAGTAAGTGAAGCGCTCCACGTCGGGATCCTTCCGGCGATTCTTGAATGCCCAACGCACGAATTCAGCATCACGCGTGAAGTTCGCTTCAATTACGGCCATTGTTGTTGCCTTCTCTCACTTGCTGCTGGTGGTTTCGCTTGTGCCGACCGGCCGCCTGTCGTTGCTACTGGCGGTTGAGAGGACGACTGACCCGGCCATGATTGGCGCCTGACCTATGCTTTTGCCGCTTTTTCTCCTTAGTGACACTGGTGACACCGGCAAACCGCGACGCGGAGACCGGCCTGGAAGGCCGACTGTTACGCCTTTCCAATGTCAACGCCTGGTTTGACACTGGTTGACACTGGCGCCCGGAACCGCCCTCGCGACCGGGGATGGGGCGGCGCGTGCGCCGCGCAGCGAACCGGCCAAACGCAATCGCGGCGCGCTGCCGGCAGGTCTGCCGCGGGTCGAGCAGGTGATCGATATCGATGACAAGACTTGCCCCTGCTGGAGCGCGCCCCCGGCGCCAATTAACCCCCCGCAAAACCGCGGGGGTAAGCCAAGCCGCAGGCGAGAACTGCGGTTCACCAGTGCCTCCTGATGCCGCTGCGGCGGCCAACGCAGCGTTCCGCCTTGCCATCGACTGACGCTTCGTGCGCTGATGCCGAATGCGTGCGGCAGTCGGTAGAGTGCTGATCCGCCTCGGTCGGCGCCTGGCCGGAAATGAACTGACGGTCACTGTGCCGCCGGCAGCGTCGGACGCCGCCCCAGAGGCCGTTCCGCCCGAAGAAGACGAGGAGGAGGAAGCACGCCAGCAGGTTCGCCAACTCATCCGCCGGGCATTGGAGACTCCGACAGCCAAAGAGTTCTCGGAATTCCTCGCGTTCGCGACTCGCTTCCGCCGGCTCGGGGTGTGGAATGCTCGACTGGTCCATATCCAATGCCCAGGGGCAACGGCAGTCGCGACGGTGGCAGAGTGGAAGTCAGTTGGCCGGGACGTGCTTCCCGATGCCATCCCGATCATCATCCTTTGGCCGTTCGGCCCTATCCGCTTCCTCTACGAACTTGCAGACACCGGCCCGCCCATAGAGCGCGAGAAGATTGGCGATCCATTCGCAGTGTCAGGTACCTTCCACCCCCAGGGACTGACCCGGCTCAAGGCTGGCCTCGCTAAGGCCAAGACGTTTCAGGTGAAGCTGGAATATCGTCGCCACGGGCACAGCTATGGTGGGTCTGCGGCGGCGCACGGCACGACATCAGCAGTGCATGAAGTCGCGATTTCCGGCGAGGGTGCAATCTGGAAAGTCGCAGCGGCAGCGACGAGCGCGGCAACGGATAGCGAACGACCAAACGTCCCCTGCTACCGTGTGACGCTGAACGACCGTCTGACCGACAAGGAACAGTTTGTCACGCTTGCGCACGAGCTTGGCCACGTTTTCTGCGGCCACCTCGGAGCTTGCACGTCTCGTAGGACCAACGACGACGATGAAGGCGGCTGGCCCGATCGCAGGCGGCTCGACAAAAATTTGATGGAGATCGAGGCTGAGACGGTTGCTTATATGGTTGCGCACCGCGCAGGGTTGTCCGGCCTGAGATCAAGCTGCGTCAGCGCCATGGTCGACACGACCTGACCGCCGTTTCTCGCAACCGGTAGACGAAAGT
>JASHVB010000435.1 GCA_030039695.1 Acetobacteraceae bacterium | reverse complement strand
GGCGAGCATTTGGCCGACCATATGGCCGCGATGGTGCACGCCGAGCGTGCGCACTCCGCCGCGATGGCCGAGCGCGCCGACACCGTGCTCGCGGCTGGCCGCGCTGCGGCAGGATTGGCCGCGCGCGTTCAGGAAGCAGTGCTGGCGCTGCTCCGTTCGCCGGACCCGATCGATTGCGTGAGCCACGAGATGCCGGGGATCCTGGGGGTGGACGCCGTGCATTTGTGTATCGAGGGCCGCTACGCAGGGACGCGCCGCCTGCCCCCCGGCGCCGTGACGCGGCTCCTGGACGGACGGCAGGTATTGTTCCGCGAGGTGGCGACGGACGAGCGACTTCTGCACGCGGAAGCCGCCGGGCTGGCCGGGCACGACGCCTTGGCACTGGTCCCTGGCGAAGGCCCGCCTGCTCTGCTCGCGTTGCTTGCGCGCGATGCGCGAGCCCTGGACCCGGCGCAGGGCGCCGGTGCGCTGGCCTTTCTCGGCCGCGCGGTTGCCGCCGCGCTGGGCCGGTAGCCCACATGTGCCGCGGCGTTCCCAACAAGAGACCCGGCGCGCCGCCCGCCCTCTGGGCGAGGGGCGGAGGGGGAACGGCCAAGACCCGCCGGGGTGCTGCCTCGCCGGGTCCCCGGCGCCAAGGAGCGCGAGACGCCAGTGTTCCCACCGCAGCCATTTGGTTCCGGGCGGGTCGGCCGAGAGATCGGCGCAGAGCCAGGATTGGCAGATTGCGGCGATGACGGGCGTGGAAGCCCGCGCCGCTTTCCTCGACTGGCTGGCCGGCGAACGCCGTGCATCGCCGCGCACGGTCGAGGCCTACGGCGCGGATCTCGCGGCCTTCCTCGGCTTCCTCACCAACCACCTTGGCACTGAGCCCGACCTTGCCTCGCTGAGCGGGCTTCGACAGAGCGACATCCGTGCCTGGCTCGCCGCCCAAGCCACCGACGGCGCCGGCAATGCGACCCGCGCGCGTCATCTGGCTGCGGTCCGCACGTTCTACCGTTGGCTGGCTCGCCGCCATGGCATCGATAATGCGGCGGTCCGCCTGATCACGACGCCGCGGGCGAAGCGCCCGCTGCCCAAAGCGCTACCTCCTGACCAGGCGCGCGCTGCAGCCGAAGAGGTGGGCGAGGTCTCGAACTCCGCCGCCATGCAAGCCCGCGACGAGGCGCTGTTTACATTGCTCTACGGTTGCGGTCTGCGCATCGCCGAGGCGCTGGCCCTGAACGTGCGGGACGCGCCACTGCCCGGGTCGGTGGCCACGCTGCGGGTGGTGGGCAAAGGCGCAAAAACCCGCATCGTCCCTGTGCTGCCTGCCGTGAGCGCAGCCATCGCCGCATGGCTCGCGCTGCATCCGGGCCGCGCGCCGGATGCGCCGTTGTTCGTCGGGGCGCGCGGCCGCCGACTCGACCCAGCCGTGGCGCAACGTACGTTGCGAACATTCCGCCGCCTGCGCGGACTACCAGAGCACGCGACGCCACATTCGTTGCGCCATTCCTTCGCAACGCACCTGCTAGAAGGCGGCGCCGATCTGCGCTCTATTCAGGATCTGCTCGGTCACGCGAGCTTGTCTACCACACAGCGCTATACCAGCGTCGAAACGGCGCGATTGCTCGAAGTGTGGCGCAAGGCGCACCCGAAAGCCTAACAACAAGCCGCGTCTCTGGCGCGGACCGCAACCAGGACCAGACCCGCCTCGCCTTGCGTCTCACCTGCCAGACAACCAGGAAACTCCCGTGGCGACACAAGCCTGGCTGAACCGGATCGGCATCGCGGTACCGCCGCATGACATCCATGCCGAGTTCGTCGATTTCGCCCGCACCACGGCGCTCGACGGCCGTACCGCCGCGCTGTTCGATCGCATGGCGATGCTGGCGGACATCGAGCACCGCTACGCCATTTTCGCTCCCGGCCCGAAACCGCGCGACCGCATCCTTGACGCCGAAGGCTTCTATCGGCGCGGTGCTTTCCCTTCGACCGCCGCCCGCATGGTGCGGTTCGAAACCGCCGCCCCGGAACTGGCGACACGCGCCATTGCGGCGCTCGATATCACCGCAGAACGCAGCGCGATTACCCATCTGGTGGTTGCAAGCTGCACTGGTTTCGTTGCGCCCGGCCTTGATTTCCAGGTCTTGCGCGCCGCACGCCTGACCGAGAGCGTCGAACGCACCATGGTTGGGTTCATGGGATGTTTCGCCGCGGTGAACGCACTCAAGCTCGCGCATCACATCGTACGGTCGGAACCGCACGCCAAAGTACTGGTGGTGAACCTGGAACTGTCCAGCCTGCACTTGCAGGAGGATTGGCGCATCGAAAAGCTACTGAGCTTCTTGCTGTTTGGTGACGGCGCCTCGGCTTGTCTGGTATCCGCCGAACCTGTCGGCCTTGCGCTCGGCGGTTTCCGTGCCGCGGTGATCCCGAAGAGCGCGGAGCTGATCACCTGGCATATTCGTGATCGCGGATTCGAGATGCACCTATCCGGCCAGGTTCCCGGTCGTATCCGTCGCTGGCTGCCGGACCATGGCGCGGCGTTGCTTGGCGGCCGGCCGCTTGATGATATCAGATTATGGGCGGTGCACGCCGGGGGTCGGTCCATCCTCGATGCCGTGCAATCCGGGCTTGCATTGCCGCCCGACGCACTGGCCCATTCACGTGCGGTGCTCCGTGGTTTCGGCAACATGTCGTCGGCGACGCTGATGTTCGTACTCGACCGCATACTGCGCAGCGCGACCAGCGTGGGCGATGGAATGGCGATGGCGTTCGGGCCCGGCCTGACCGTGGAGACCTTCGCCTTCCATCGGCCATGAGTCTCGCCGTCCGCAGTACGCAGCCGGAGCAAATGGATACCGACTGCGCGGACTATGACGACTACGCCCGTTGTCTGCACGACCTCGCCCGCGTCAACGTTGTGACGCTGACGCACCGTCCGACGCTCGCCTGGCTGGCCGACGAGACCCGGGACGTTGCGTCTTTTTCTTTGCTCGATGTCGCATGCGGCTACGGGGATCTGTTGCGCGGCATTCGTCGCTGGAGCGCGCGCCATGGCATCGATGCGCGGCTGGAAGGGATCGACCTGAACCCCTGGAGCCTGCGCGCTGCATGCGCGGAAACGCCTGATGATGCCGCAATCACGTGGCGCACCGGCGACGTATTTCAGCACAAGCTGCGTTACGACTTCATCGTCAGCTCGCAGTTCACCCACCACCTCACCGACGACGAGGTCGTCCGGTTCATTCACTGGATGGAACAACATGCGACGCGAGGTTGGTTCATCAGCGACCTGCATCGCCACTGGCTGGCGTATCATGGCTTTGGAATGCTGGCCGTGGCGGCGCGCTGGCATCGTTTCGTGCGCAGCGATGGCCGCATTTCTATTGCCCGCAGCTTTGTGCCGGCCGACTGGCGACGACTGATCGCGGCCGCAGGTCTTTCCCTCAACGATGTGGACATCCGCTGGCATGTCCCGTTCCGGCTCTGCGTATCGCGGCGATGCAGCCTCCCCTGATCATCGGCGGCGGTCCGGCCGGCGCCGCAGCCGCCGCCGTCATCGCCGCCGCCGGGCGCCCCGTGCGTCTGATCGAGCGCACGACCGGCCCGACCGACAAGGTATGCGGCGACTTCCTTAGTATCGGTGCGCTCGCAGCGCTGGAGATGCTGCAGATCGATCCGCTGGCTCTTGGTGGCGTATCGATCCGCTCGCTGCGGTTGTTCCATCGGCGGCATGCAGCGGAAACCCGGCTGCCCTTCGCAGCGATAGGGCTGACCCGCCGCGTCCTTGATGAAGCCCTGCTCGACCAAGCCGCGTCGCTCGGTGCCGAAGTGCTGCGCGGCAGTTCGGTGCAGCGGTTGGGACCAACCGCCGACGGTTTCACGGCGCAGACAACGGCGCACGGTCCGATTACGGCCACCAGCGTCTTCCTCGCGAGCGGCAAACATGACGTGCGCGGTGCGGCGCGGCCACACGCCGTGGACGAGCCTGTCGGCCTGAAAATGTACTACCAGCTGACGCCCGATCAGCGCGCTGAACTGCACGGCTGCATCGAGCTCGTGCTGTTCCCCGGCGGCTATGCCGGCATACAGTTGGTTGAACATGGCCGGGCCGTGGTCTGCCTGATTTTGTCAG
>JASHVB010000434.1 GCA_030039695.1 Acetobacteraceae bacterium | reverse complement strand
GTGACCGACGTTGCTGTCCGCCCGGTCGCTCGCCGAGGCTTTCCGCGACGAGAGCCTGATTGCCGGCCGGCGGGCGGTACGGGACGACGAGGCAACGGTCGAAGTGCTGTCGGCAGCCCGTCCGGCGCCGGACCGCGGTGCTGGCGCGTGTCAGCCCCCCTAAAGAGGTTTCAGGCGGGCGCGGGTCGGTGCCCGCGCCCGCGACCGGGCACGCCCATTGACGCGGGTTCCCACCCGACCGCATCTGCGGAGCATGCGCCTGACGCGCCTCAGCCTGACGGAGTTTCGCAGTTACCCTGCCCTGACTTGGCGCCCGAGTACGCGCCTCGTCGTGCTGTTCGGCCCGAATGGGAGCGGCAAGACCAACCTGCTCGAAGCCATCTCCCTGCTGGTTCCGGGTCGCGGCCTGCGCGGGGCGCGTAACGCCGATCTGAAGCGCCACGGAGCCCCCAACGGTTGGGCGGTCGCGGGCCGGTTCGCTACGGTGGACGGAGACGCCGATATCGGCACTGGCACCCTGCCCGATGGTCCGGCCGACCGGCGCGTATTCCGTCTCGACGGCGCCGTGCCACGCAGCCAAGCAGAGATCGCCGCACGCATCGCTGCGGTTTGGCTCACGCCGCAGATGGACCGTTTGTTCTCCGAAGGTCTGTCCGGCAGGCGCCGGTTCCTCGACCGCCTGGTCTGGGCCCTTGAACCCGGCCACGCCCGGGAGATGGCCGCCCATGACGCGGCTATGGGGAGCCGCAATCGGTTGCTGGCCGAGGGACGGCACGACCAGTCGTGGCTCGCCGGTCTGGAGGACGAAATGGCGCGCCACGCCGTGGCCGCCAGCGCCGCGCGCAACGCGCTGGTGACGCGGTTGAATGCTGCGCTGGCGCGCGGTGCGGTCGGGGATTTCCCGGCCGCGCACATCGCTTTGGCCTGCCCGATCGCGGAACATCTCACCGCCGCTCCGGCATTGGCGGTGGAGGAATGGCTGCGCGAATCGCTCGCCGCAAACCGAGCGCGCGACGCAGTCGCGGGCAGCGCGGCGCTGGGCGCGCACCGCACCGACATGGCCCTGACCGACGCAGCGTCCGGCATCGCGGCGGCCTACGCCAGCACCGGCGAGCAAAAAGCGCTGCTGATCGGGGTGATTCTGGGCCACGCGGCACTGATCGCCGAGGCCCGCGGCTTCGCGCCGCTGCTGTTGCTCGACGAACCGGCGGTGCATCTGGATCCGGATCGGCGCAGGGCGTTGTTTGAGGCCCTCGCCAAGCTGCCGGCGCAGACCATCATGACTGGCACGGATGGCGACACGTTTTTACCACTCTCGGGCATAGCGGAAGGGTTACGTACCGGCGGCGGAGAATTGCACGCTGACGTGCGTTTTCCGCTGCCTGAACCAGCGGGTTCCCCTGTGCTGCCGGCCGCACAGGCGCTATATAGCTAGAGTATCCGTATCATCCT
The DNA here is from genome assembly GCA_030039695.1 of Acetobacteraceae bacterium. The sequence continues at coordinate 4,342 of JASHVB010000434.1, read as the reverse complement.
CCGGAGTCTTCCACCGGCATGTCCGATCCCGTGCTGCCGCCTTCCGAATCCAACCCGGCCAACGTCGACGAGTATGACGCGTCGGCCATCTCCGTACTGCGCGGACTGGACGCGGTGCGACGACGTCCTGGCATGTATATCGGCGATACCGACGACGGTTCCGGCCTGCACCACATGGCGTTCGAGATCATCGACAATGCGGTGGACGAGGCGCAAGCCGGATTCGCGACGCTCTGTGAGGTGATCTTGAACGGCGACGGTTCGGTGACCGTGCGCGACGACGGCCGCGGCATTCCGACCGATATCCACCCGGAGGAAGGTGTGTCCGCAACCGAGGTGGTGCTGACCCGGCTGCACGCGGGCGGCAAGTTCAACCAGACCTCCTACAAGGTTTCCGGCGGACTGCATGGCGTCGGCGCGGCAGTGGTGAATGCGCTGTCGGAATGGATGGAGGTGCGCATCTGGCGTCACGGCCAGGAGCACTTCATCCGGTTCCGCAACGGCAATGCCGAGGCGGCACTTTCGGTCGTCGGTCCCGCGCCGGAGCACGCGACCGGCACAGAAGTGACGTTCAAGCCGAGCCCGGCGACGTTCACCAAGACCGAATTCGATTACGCCCTGCTGGAACGCCGACTGCGCGAGCTGGCATTCCTGAATTCCGGCCTGACGATCCGGTTGTGCGACGAGCGCCACACGCCCCCGCAGCAGGTCGTCATGCACTACGAAGGTGGGCTGGTCGCGTTCGCCGTATGGCTCGACCGTGGCAAGACCCCGGTGTTCCAGCCGCCCATTTCGCTGCGCTCACCGTCCGACGCCCAAGGTATCCGTGTCGAATTCGCGTTGGCGTGGAATGACAGTTACCACGAGACGATGCTTTGCTTCACCAACAACATCCCCCAGCGCGACGGTGGAACACACCTCGCCGGCTTCCGTCAGGCGTTGACGCGCGTGGTGACGAAATACGCCGAGGGCATGGGCAAGAAGGACCAATTGCAGCTCGTTGGCGAGGACATGCGCGAGGGCATGACCGCGGTCCTGTCCGTGAAGGTGCCGGACCCGAAGTTCTCGTCGCAGACGAAAGACAAGCTGGTTTCTTCGGAGGTACAGCCCGCGGTGCAGGCGGCCGTGGCCGATGCGGTGTCGCACTGGTTCGAGACACATCCGAAGGAAGCCAAGAACGTCGTGCAGAAGGTGATCGATGCCGCGGCGGCGCGCGAGGCGGCGCGGAAGGCACGCGAACTCACGCGGCGCAAAGGTGTGCTCGATATCTCCACATTGCCAGGGAAACTCGCGGATTGCTCGGAACGCGATCCGGCGAAAAGCGAGATCTTCATCGTCGAGGGCGACAGCGCCGGCGGTTCGGCGAAGCAGGGACGCGACCGCAAGTTCCAGGCGATTCTGCCGTTGAAAGGCAAGATCCTGAATGTCGAGCGCGCGCGCTTTGATCGCATGTTGAGCAGTCAGGAGATCGGCACGCTGATCACCGCGCTCGGCACCGGCATCGGCCGCGGCGAGCCGGAACAGGGCGGCTTCGACATCAGTAAGCTGCGATACCACAAGATCGTCATCATGACCGACGCCGACGTGGATGGCTCGCATATTCGTACGCTGCTGCTCACGTTTTTCTTCCGCCAGATGCCACAACTCATTGAGCGCGGACATCTGTTCATTGCCCAGCCACCGCTGTATCGCGCAACGCGCGGTAAGGACGAGCGCTACCTGAAAGACGACCCCGCCCTGGAAAGTTTCCTGCTGGACAAGGCGCTGGCGGACGCGCGACTGACCTATGCGGATGGGTCGGTCTACGAAGCCGCGGAGCTGCGGCGCGAAGTCGGCTGGCTGCGCGAGGCGTCGCTGCAATTGCGGCGTATGGCGAATGCCGCGCCGGTGGAGTTGCTGGAACAAGCGGCGATCGCCGGTGCCATCACGCCGGATCATGCCCGCATGACGGCGGCGGCGCAGGGATTGGTCGGGCGGCTGAATGCTGTGTCGCTGCCGACCGAGCAAGGCTGGGTCGTCGCCGTGGATGGGGGGCTGACACTGTCGCGCACGGTGCGCGGCGTGGCGGAGCGGCACACGCTGGACGGTGCGTCGCTGCGCAGCGCCGAGGCGCGCTGGCTGGCGGATCGTGCTGACACGCTGAGCGCCAAGTTCCGCGAACCGGCTCACCTGAAATTGGACGCGCAGGAAGTCAGTGTCGCCGGACCTGCGAGCGCATTCGAGCGCATCATCACGCACGGAAGACGCGGACTGACAGTCCAGCGCTTCAAGGGGCTGGGCGAGATGAACCCGGACCAGTTGTGGAAGACCACGCTGGACACCTCGGCACGCACATTGCTGCAGGTGAAGGTCGGCGACATCGAGGATGCGGCGCTGGTGTTTTCGACGCTGATGGGCGATGTGGTCGAGCCGCGGCGCGAGTTCATCGTTGGCAATGCGCTGAAGGTGGCGAACCTGGATGTGTGAGGTTGGTGCAGGCGGGCTCCAAAACTTGGATTTGCACTCGGAAAGTCGGATTGCCTCCTGCTATTCCAGCCTCTCACGTTTCTTCAGGGCATGCTCGCTGGGTCATGGCCCTGTGAGGGAATCCCGTCGCCCAAGCGGGCTTTGTCTTTCTTCTGGCCGGTGACGGCCGTAGCGTCTGCAACTCGGCCAGCTAAGAATTCAAGCCGTTAATGATACCAGCTCGGGCGGCGACTGGCGTCTGTACTCGGACGGACCAACAGTTTCTCAATTAGGCTGCTGTGCGAGCCTCGCTGAGGGTTACCTCGTGCAGCTCGCAAAAACAAAACGGTAAGATATCGCAATGCCGCGCAAGACCATGCGATCATCTCGGGCAGTAGGCCACCGCAACCGGCGTGCAACCGCACCACCGGATGTACCAGTACACTCGGTCGATTCCACCAAATCGGACAGTGCAACCGACACCGCGCAGCCACCGAAGCCAGAGGCTCAGGGCGACACAGTCGACGACAACGTCAGGCGGATGATCGAAGCGGCTTATACCTGAACCTCAGTCAGCAGCCGTGCCGTCTCGGCGCCACGCACTTTGGCTATATCGTCCTGGTATTTCAGCAGCACGCCGAGCGTCTCATCCACCTCCGCAGGCGCAAGTTCCTTCTGGTTCAGGTAAGTCAGCGCCTGCGCCCAGTCGATCGTCTCTGCGACCCCGGGCAGCTTGAACAAATCCTCAGTCCGCAGTTTCTGCACGAACGCGACAACCTGCGCTGCCAGTAGCTCCGGCACGCCAGGCGCCTTCGCTGCCAGGATTGCGCGTTCGCGCGCCGCATCTGGGTAATCGACCCAGTGATACAAACACCGGCGGCGAATTGCGTCGTGCACCTCGCGCGTGCGGTTCGAGGTCAGCACCACCACGGGCAGCGTCTTCGCCTTGACCGTGCCGAACTCCGGCACGGTGATCTGGAAATCGGCGAGTAGCTCCAAGAGGAATGCCTCGAATGGCTCGTCGGCGCGGTCCAGCTCGTCGATCAACAGTACCGACGGCGGCAGGCCCGGGTCGATCGCCGACAGCAGCGGCCGCGCGAGCAGGAATTCCCGAGTGTAAATGTCACGCGCGAGTTCCTCGCGATCGGTCTGGCCCGCGGCCTCGGCGAGCCGGATCGCCATGAGTTGGCGTGCGTGGTCCCACTCGTACGCGGCAGCAGCCATGTCCATGCCGTCGTAGCACTGCAGCCGCACCAGGCGACGCCCGAGGCCCGCGGCCAGCACCTTGGCGATCTCGGTCTTGCCGGTGCCCGGCTCGCCCTCCAGGAATAGCGGACGGCGCATGGAAAGCGCGAGGTGGACGGTGGTGGCGAGGTCCCGGTCGGCGATATAGCCCTGATCGGCCAGCAGCTTCGCGGTGTCGGAAACGGTAGCGGGCAGACTGGCCACTAGAAAATGCTTCCGACGTAAAGCAGGAGGAGCAGCAGGAACACGAAACCGCCGATCCAGAATGCCATCGGCAGACCCATCGGCTCACGTGGCACGAGATCGCGCATGCTGACGGAGGAAGGTGGCAGCGGCGGGCGCCGTGCCGGCTCGAACATCGCCAATGCTGGCTCCGCCGCTGCGGTCGGCGCTGCGATCGGCGCGGCAGGCGCCGCGACCGCGGCGCTGAACCGATCGAAGAACTGATCGGAGATCTGCTTGGCGCTGGCGTCGATCAGCCGCGCACCGAGCTGAGCGATCTTGCCACCGACCTGGGCGTGCACCTCGTAGGTCAGTTTCGTGCCGGGGCCGTCGTCGTCGAGGTGCACCTTCGCGCCGCCTTTGGCGAAACCCGCGACGCCGCCTTGGCCCTCCCCGGAGATGGTGTAGCCGTTCGGCGGATCGATATCGG